>NZ_LKGQ01000006.1:0-151314 GCF_001401785.1 Pseudoalteromonas sp. P1-16-1b
GTGAGAAATTGGAGCGGCACACGAGGCTCGAACTCGTGACCTCGACCTTGGCAAGGTCGCGCTCTACCAACTGAGCTAGTGCCGCATTCTAGGTTCTAGGTTCTATCAATATTAAACCTGTTCTTTTAACCTAAGCCCAAACACACTAACCCCGCGGGGGTTATCGTCTTGAGCGGGGCAGGATTCTACAATAATTAGGGGGCTTTGCAAGTATTTTTTATAAATTAAAAAACTTTTCTCGGTAAACCTTTAATTCCATAATCGAATCTTTAATGTCGTCTAACGCTAAATGCGACCCTTTTTTATTCACTTGAGCCAACACATCTGGTTTCCAACGACGAGCAAGTTCTTTAATGGTACTGACATCTAAATTACGGTAATGGAAGAAGTCTTCAAGCTCGCGCATATACTTATTCATAAAGCGGCGGTCTTGGCCTATCGAGTTACCACACATAGGTGAAGCACCCGCTGGCACCCATTGCTTTATAAACGCGAGAGTTTGTTCCACGGCATAAGCTTCATCAAACGTGCTTGCCTTACAGCGTGCCGTTAATCCAGATTTGCCATGCTGAGTTGTACACCACTCATCCATGCCATCCAGTAGTTCATCACTTTGATGAATGGCAATCGTTGGCCCTTCGGCTAATATATTCAGATCAGCGTCAGTGACAACAGTTGCAATTTCAAGTATTTTGTCAGTCTCTGGTTCAAGTCCGGTCATTTCCAGATCGAGCCAAATTAAATTTGATTTATTAATAGTCATAATTACCTTAAACGGTGCTTTTCTTTAGATCCAACGCATTTCGATATATCATATTAGCATCAACCGTCGAGCTAAAGCTTTTTTTGGCAAACTCGGCATTTAACTCAGGTTATAGGCCTCAAGTGGCAAAACAGAAAAAATTAAGTAAAGGCCAATCCCGTAGGATCAAGGCCAATCATCAAAAGCGTTTATCGAATGCCGATAAAAAACCGGCAAAAGTCGGCGCGCAAGAGTGGCAAACAGATAATTTAGGTCAAGTGGAAAATGCGATTGTTATTAGCCGCTTTGGGCAACATGCCGACGTAGAAACCCAAAATGGCGATGTTCTTCGCTGTAATATTCGCCGTACCGTATCAAATTTAGTATGTGGCGATGAGGTATTATTTCGTCGTGCAAAAGTAAGTGAAGGCGATTTAGCAGGTGTTATTGAAGCAACTCAAGAACGTCGTTCACAGTTAACGCGCCCTGATTTTTACGACGGTGTAAAAGTTATTGCCGCGAATATAGACCAAATTTTAATGGTATCAGCAGTACTGCCTGAGTTTACGCCAAGCATTATCGACCGCTATTTAATTGCCTGCGAAGACATGGGCATTGAGCCGATTTTAGTACTTAATAAAATTGATTTAATTGATGAAACTGGTTTAAACGAAATACAACAAATACTCGATATTTACCGTAAACTTAATTACCAGGTGCTGCTAGTTAGTAATATAACCGGCGAAGGCATTAATGAATTAAAAGAAGTACTTGTAGGCAAAAACAATATTTTTGTTGGCCAAAGTGGTGTGGGTAAATCTACCTTAGTAAACACTGTGCTGCCGGATGCTGAAATTTTGACTAAAGAAGTGTCTGAAAACAGCGGTCTAGGCCAGCACACCACCACAGTATCGCGTCTGCATCATTTACCAAGTGGCGGTAATTTAATTGATTCACCGGGTATTCGTGAGTTTGGTTTATGGCATTTAGATGTTGAACGAGTCACTTGGTGTTTTAAAGAATTTAGAGAGTTTATAGGTGGATGCCGTTTTAGAGACTGTAAACACTTAAACGATCCAGGCTGTATAATTCAGCAAGCAGTCGCTGATGGCGATATCTCAAAGTTACGTTTTGAAAGCTATCACCGTATTTTAGAAACCATGGCCGATGGCCGTGCCGGCGCGCGTGCGCCTCGCGTATAATTAGGGAAAAACCTGTGAGTTTAGATAAATTTAAAATCGCCATGCAATATGCTATGCCAAAGCACTTTATTTCTCGTGTAGTAGGTAAACTTGCAGCTGCAAAAGCGGGCGCATTAACAACAACATTAATTAAATTATTCATTAAACAATACAAAATAAATATGAGTGAGGCTAAATATTCTGACCCTGCTCACTATAAAACTTTTAATGAATTTTTTACCCGTCCGTTAAAAGACGGTGCTCGTCCTATGGTTGAAGATGACGATATTATTATTCACCCTGTTGACGGCGCAATCAGCCAGCTTGGCGATATTGTTGACGGCCAACTAATCCAAGCTAAAGGCCATGATTACAGCTTACAAGCGTTGTTAGGTGGCTCAGAAGACGACACAACACCGTTTTTAGGTGGTAAATTTGCAACTATTTACTTGGCACCAAAAGATTACCACCGTATTCACATGCCAATTGATGGCACGCTAAGCAAAATGATTTATGTACCGGGCGATTTATTTTCGGTAAATCCTCTTACCGCACAAAACGTACCGAACTTATTTGCCCGTAACGAGCGTGTAGTAGCAATTTTTGAAACTGAAATTGGCCCGCTTGCTATGGTCCTTGTAGGCGCAACCATTGTTGCTAGCATAGAAACTATTTGGGCTGGCACAGTCACTCCACCAGCTGGCAGCGATGTGTTTAGCTGGAACTACCCAACTAAAGGCGAAAACGCGATCACCCTTAAGAAAGGGGAAGAAATGGGCCGCTTTAAATTAGGCTCAACAGTTGTGCTTGCATGGGGTGCAGATAAAGCCGATATTTTTGATGACCAACGCCCTGAAACGGTAACTCGTTTAGGCACTGCGTTTGCAAAAATTGATGATTAATAAATAGTACCAGTTGTCAGATCGAAATTAAAAAGCACCGCGTTTATTGTATTGAACGCGGTGTTTTTTTGTAGACGAAGAGCTTGCTCAGGTTAAAAGCGAAGCTGTTCTTTACTCACACTTGCGCACTCTCTACACGCTAAATTTTTAGCCATCTTAAAATGCTGTTGCTTTAAGCTTAATGCGTCAAAGGTTATAAACACACTCCCACCACAATGACCTAACAACATATTAAGAGTTAGCTGTGCCTGCATAGAGCCAATTACACCAAGTAAGGGACTAATAACGCCCGCATTGTCGCAATTAACAACAGGGTTAGCATCATTTTGTGGAAATACGCAGCCATAGCAAGGGCTATCTGTTTGCCTAAAGTCAAAGCCCATTAATTGCCCTTGGGTTGCTAGCGCTGCTGCAGAAATTAGTGGTGTTTTGCTGTTTACGCAAAAACGATTGACGGTGTAACGAGTCGCAAAGTTATCAGAGCAATCAAGTACGATATCGGCGTTACTGAATAGTGCATCACTGTTAGCATCGCTCAACTTTTGCGAGTGAGTCACTATGTTTATTTGATTGTTAAGGCTCGCAAGCACCTTCCCTGCTGCATTTACTTTTTGCTGCCCTAAGTGATTCACTTTATACAGTATTTGCCGCTGTAAATTAGAGAGTTCAACGGTATCGTCATCAATTAATATTAGTGTGCCGATACCAGCAGCTGCTAAATAAAGTAGCGCAGGACTTCCTAGTCCACCTGCACCTACCACAGCAACGGTTGCCGCTTTAAGTGTTAACTGCCCCTCAAGCCCCACCTCTTTTAATAATAAGTGGCGGCTATAACGTAGAGTTTCTTTGTCGCTGAGCTGCTGCGTTTGCATGTTAGCAGGCATTCTCATTTATCACCGATTTTAAGGTATTGATTGCCTCTACATAATCATCAGCCTCGGTAATAGCACGTACCACGGCTACACTGCCCACGCCAGTTTTAGCAACCTCTTGCGCCCTATTTAAATCAATTCCACCAATAGCCACAGTAGGATAACTTTGCATTAATGGCACAAATCGAGTTAGCTTTTCAAGCCCTTGAATTTGCCCTGCCATGTCTTTGGTGGTGGTAGGGTAAATCGCGCCAAAGGCCATGTAGCTTGGGCGGTAATTATGCGCCCGAAGCATTTCATAAAAGCCATGGGTAGAAAGCCCAAGTCGCAGGCCTGCTTCTTTTATAGCCGCTAAATTTGCGCTCTCTAAGTCTTCTTGTCCTAAATGCACACCATAGGCGCCATGTTTAATTGCCAGCTGCCAGTAATCGTTAATAAACACATGTGCACTGTATTGCTGACCCAAAGCGACCGCGCTTGCGACTAATTGTTCCAGCTCATCTTCGCTTTTATTTTTAACTCTTAACTGCGCTGTTTTAATACCATTTTGTAAGCATTTTTCTAACCACTCTACACTATCGACTACCGCATAAGCGCCAAGCGCTTTGCTTTCACACGCAGCAAAGTCAGCTGCCATATTAAAATCAAGCGGTACATCAAAATCTAGTTCATCACCCAACCAACTACCCGCTTCAATCACTTGAGGGTAATGCGCTAGGTCAGTCGGAAACGACGTTTGTGCAACCGGCCCTATCCCCTCGCCATAGCGAACTGATTGCTTTAAACCTTGGTTTATATAGGCTTTAGCTAA
Organism: Pseudoalteromonas sp. P1-16-1b; assembly: GCF_001401785.1. Taxonomy (GTDB): domain Bacteria; phylum Pseudomonadota; class Gammaproteobacteria; order Enterobacterales; family Alteromonadaceae; genus Pseudoalteromonas; species Pseudoalteromonas undina. The sequence goes on from NZ_LKGQ01000006.1 coordinate 4,509, forward strand.
AATAAACGCATCTTTTAACGGATAGTCCTTTGCAAGGCATGCAGCAATAACAGACGCCATACTACAGCCAGTGCCATGATTGTGCGGAACCTGAATTTTTTCATTACCCAACCAGTACTGTTCACTACCTTGTGAGCAGTAATCAATACAGTAACCACTTGGGTAATCCCAATGCCCACCTTTTATAACCACCGCTTTGGCACCCCATGCCATTAGTTTGCTTGCTGCTTCTTTAATTGCTGCGGGGCCAATTAAATACACACCTGTTAATAACTGTGTTTCATGGGTATTAGGGGTAATTACATCCACCAGCGGTAATAGGCATTCTTTAATCGCGCTTACAGTGTCTTCTTCTGTTAGTAAGTCACCGCTTGAGGCAATAGCCACAGGATCGTACACAATCACCGGCGGGGTTGGCCACTTCGCTTTGTAATGGCTAATATGCTCACTGATCAATTGAATTTGCTGCACGTTAGCTAACATACCAATTTTAATTACTTTGGCTTTCATGTCTTTTTCGAGTGCCAATAACTGCGACTCAATCACATCAGTAGAGACGGCATTAATCGCCTCAACACCTAAACTGTTTTGTGCTGTTAGTGCGGTAATCGCAGTACAACCGTGCACACCAAAGCTTTGCATTGCTTTAATATCAGCTTGAATACCTGCGCCACCGCCGGAGTCTGAGCCCGCAATCGTCCATACTACATTGTTCATAATGACCTACTTCCTAATTTTTTACGTTTGATGCCAAAATGGCATACCCATCGTGGGGGTTGATGGGGCCGCAACGTCTTTTTCTGGCATTGCTCTGGCGTTATAAGCAAAGCGCCCTGCTTCAACCGCTGCTTTAAATGCACGTCCCATGGTAATAGGGCAACCCGCGCCCGCTATGGCTGAATTTAATAATACCGCATCATACCCTAATTCTAAGGCTTGGCAGGCATGCGATGGTAAACCTAACCCAGCATCTACAATTAATGTGCTGTTAGGTAAACGCTCCCGTATCGCCTTTAAGTTATAACTATTTAATAATCCCTTACCGGTACCAATTGGCGCGCCCCATGGCATTAGCACCTCGCAGCCTAATTCATCTAAACGTTGGCAAAGCACTAAGTCATCGGTGCAGTAAGGCAGTACTTTAAACCCATCTTTAATTAAAATCTCAGTGGCTTCAAGCAGAGCAAAAGGATCTGGCTGTAAGTTATAGTCATCGCCAATTAATTCCAGCTTAATCCAATCGGTAGCAAATACTTCTCGACACATTTTAGCTAAATTAATGGCCTCTTTAACACTGTGGCATCCTGCTGTGTTAGGTAAAACTTTGAGCCCTGTATTCTTTATAAGTTGCCAAAAATCATCTCCTGCAGCTGCGCTTTGCTGGCGACGTAAAGACACAGTAACAATATCCGCTCCTGAAGCATTAATTGCTTTAGTCATCGTCGCGGGAGATGGGTAAAGCGCAGAGCCAATCAGTAATCTACTTGAAAATTGCTCGCCATAAATAGTGATATTATCGGGAGGTAACATAATGGTTACCCTCCTTGAATCGGAGATAACACATCAATGCAATCACCATCATTAAGTGTGTAGTTAGCATGTTGCTCTTGAGGTATAAACTGGCCATTAATGGCTACTGCAAACGGTGCTTTAGCACCATACTCAATTAAACACTGTTTTAGTTCGCTACTTGTTAGGGTGAGCGCTTTACCATTAATTATTATATCCATCATTCCTCACTCTATTCTGGCAACAGCATCAGCAACTAAACTCGGCGCGAGCATGTAGCCATGGCGGTATAATCCATTAATACTAATTACCTGCCCCAGTTGTGTAACTTGTGGGCAGTTATCGCTAAACGCAGGGCGAAGCCCGGTTTGAATATTTAACAGTCGAGCCTCGGCAAAACCGCTGTGCACTGTATAAGCGGCTGAAAGTAACTCCAACGTTGAACGCACCGTTGCCGCCCCGTTATCTTGAGACTCAATTTCGGTGGCACCAATCACATATTCATGGTTCGGCTTAGGTGCTATATAAATAGGATAACGCGGATGCATTAACCTCACTGGCCGAGATAAATTAACCTCGGGTGCATAGAGTCTTGCCACTTCCCCGCGCACGCCTCGAAGGGGCTGTTCTTGTTTGGCTCCAAGCCCTCTGCAATCAATAATGTAATCAAACTCTCGATTATTCACTTTGTTATCAAAGATGCTGGCGCGCTGATTAAATACAAACTTTACTTTGCGCTTATTTAGCAACCTAAAGCTGGCTTTGTAAAAGGCTTGGTTATCTATCTGCGCTTCACCGGGCAAAAATAGGCCTTGGCTAAATCGACCAGCCAGTTCAGGTTCTAGTTGCTCAATTTGCTGTGCATTAATTGCTTGAGCACTAAAATTTAGTAACGGCTTGATTCGCTGTGCAAAGCTTTGTAAGTCGCCTTTATCCTGCGGATGAGCAATCACTAGGGTACCTTGCTGTTGAAAAAATACCTCGCTATTTAGTTGTTCTAAAATAGCAGGCCAGCGAGTAATAGAATCCACTCCCATTAAAGCCAATTCACGTTCGCACATAACAGACTCAGCTAGGGGGGCTAGCATCGCTGCTGCCACTTTACCGGCACTGTTCTGAGTATGTTCATCATCGGCTTCAAATACGGTAACACGATGTTGCTTACTTAACTCAAGCGCGGCCAACCGCCCTGCTAAACCAAAGCCCACCACAGCAATGTCATAAAACATAAACACTCCTACATTTAGCTGCGAGCTGCGGGTCTCTGGCTTCGAGCAACAAGGTGCTAAGATAAACATTTCGCTACTCGATGCTCACAACCCGCAACCTATTTTATATTGCTTTATGGTAAATCTCTGAGCCTGTTTGCTTAAACTCTTCAGATTTGGCTTTCATCTCGGCCTCAACATCAACCATTTTGATTTCAATGGCATCACCCACGTTATTAGGATCAATACCGCGCGCTTCTAGATCTTTGGCGTAGTCGCGTACTTCTTGGGTTATTTTCATGGAACAAAATTTAGGGCCGCACATAGAACAAAAATGCGCCACTTTGCCTGATTCTTGCGGCAGTGTTTCATCATGATATTCACGGGCGCGAACAGGGTCTAAACCAATATTAAACTGGTCATGCCATCTAAATTCAAAGCGCGCTTTTGATAGCGCGTTATCTCGCTCTTGTGCACCAGGGTGACCTTTCGCTAAATCGGCGGCATGAGCGGCAATTTTGTAGGTAATAAGGCCTTCTTTAACGTCTTCTTTATTTGGCAAACCTAAATGCTCTTTGGGTGTTACGTAACACAACATGGCACAGCCATACCAAGCAATCTGCGCTGCACCAATACCCGAGGTAATATGATCATACCCAGGGGCAATATCTGTTGTCAGTGGGCCTAAGGTATAAAATGGCGCTTCATCGCAATGTTTAAGTTGCTCATCCATATTGGCTTTGATCATATGCATAGGCACATGTCCAGGGCCTTCTATGAACACTTGTACATCGTGCTTCCAAGCTATTTTTGTCAGTTCCCCTAAGGTACGAAGCTCACTAAATTGCGCTTCATCGTTCGCATCAGCAATAGAGCCCGGACGTAAACCGTCCCCTAGTGAAAAACACACATCGTATTGTTTTAAAATTTCACAAATATCTTCAAAGTGAGTGTATAAGAAGTTTTCTTTGTGGTGCGCTAAACACCATTTAGCCATAATTGAGCCACCACGTGACACAATACCGGTTACGCGTTTTGCTGTCATTGGTACATAACGTAGCAGCACACCAGCATGAATGGTAAAGTAATCAACGCCTTGTTCTGCTTGTTCAATCAGAGTGTCGCGAAATATTTCCCAGGTTAGGTCTTCTGCTACGCCATTTACTTTTTCAAGTGCTTGGTAAATTGGAACAGTACCGATAGGTACTGGCGAATTACGCACCAGCCATTCACGGGTTTCGTGAATGTAACGTCCTGTTGATAAATCCATTACGGTGTCGGCACCCCAGCGGGTTGACCACACCATTTTTTCTACTTCTTCTTCGATAGATGAACCCACTGATGAATTACCAATATTGGCGTTAACTTTAACTAAAAAGTTACGACCAACAATCATAGGCTCGGTTTCTGGGTGATTAATATTGTTAGGTAAAATAGCGCGTCCGCGAGCAATTTCATCACGCACAAATTCAGGAGTAATAAACTCAGGGATACTCGCGCCAAACGACTCCCCTTTATGCTGCGCAGCTAGTAACTCTTCACGTATTTGCGCGCGCCCCATGTTTTCACGTATCGCTACATATTCCATTTCTGGGGTGACTATCCCTTGGCGGGCATAATGCATTTGGGTGACATTTTTACCTGCTTTTGCACGGCGAATTTTTGGTAAATGTTCAAAGCGAATATGATCTAGCCCATCATCAGCCATACGCTGCTGTGCAAACTGTGAGGTTACTGACTCGAGTACTTCGGTATCATTACGGCTCTCAATCCATTGTTCACGGTATTTATTAAGTCCCTTGCGCACATCCAATTTAAATTCAGGATCGGTATACGGGCCTGATGTATCGTAAACACGCAGTGGTGCATTTGACTCATACACTGGGTTTTGTTCATCACCACCAATAAAAGTATCGCTCAATGTGATTTCACGCATACCCACACGTACATTTTCTTGCGTGCCTTCAACATACACTTTATGAGAACTTGGGAATGGTTGCCCTGTAAGGTTATAAATATAATCTGATGCGGCCGCACGAGTTTCGCGACGGGTGGCTTTATTTGTTGTATTTGACATGACTTACCTCATTGCTAAAGGGTTGTCTTGTCAGATATTCCGCTGAGGAATAGAGAAAGATCGTAAAGTAGCTTTATGCGACTTTGCGGCCTAAGACGGATGTTGCTTTTTTTGTGCGCATAAAAAAAGACGCACAAGCGTCCTAGTTAGGCAGCTTGTTCCCTACGCAGGTATTAACCTGATCAGGTTCACGGATCCCGCTTTCGCGATCTCAGCCTAAATAAAACTTAGGCACTCCGACAAGTATTTGAATTGTTCGTTGATTTGATAATCTTTTGATCAAATCTGCGACGAGTGTACGCCAGTTGAAAATTCCCTGCAAGGGGCTGTTTTTCAAAACTCAAAAATTATTTTGGGATAAACACAAATTTTTGTTCAGCTTGCATCACCAATGTTTGATCTTGCATGTTAAGCACTGCACCTTGCTGCAGAGCTTGTAAAAACTGTTGTTCAAACTCATCCAGTTCAGGGCCACATGATTTACGTGTCATACCTAATTTGCTTACGCTCAGGCTACTGTCTTCAAGTGAGCCTTCACCAAAAAACTTATTACATCCGGCAAAGCCGTTTATTTGTAGCGCTTCTATAAAACTCATTGATGCTTTAAAGGACGCGGGAATAGCCAAATCATCAACCTTTGATAATTGCCATTGTGTATATTTTAGCTGCTCAGTGGTAACTGTCCCTGTTGATGCGCAACCAACACATAAACCGATTACGAGCATCGGTATTGCTGCTAATTTCATGTTACTACTAACTTATTGTCTAATTAATGTAATAGTATCAATATTTGTCAGGTTTATCCGTTAAAAATGCATATTTTAAATGTAAATTTTTGTTTAAAAGTTACGCTATTTAGCACTATGCAACGGCTTGGAATAAGTTATCTATCTGTGGTGGTAAAAATGGACGACCTTTCTCATTAACCGATGTACCAATAACTAAGGCATTGAGCATCACTTTTTCATCTAGTTTGCGCACTACCGTTTGTTTAAATGCAAACTTAAGACGACTAATACGCACAGGCTCTATCGCCACATAAAACTCATCCCCTGGCAGTAGGGAATGTTTGTAATCCATTTCACTGCGTATCACTACTAAGTTAATTTTATCTTTCGCAAGTTGTGCAAAATCAACGCCGTGTGCGTATAAAAATTCGTGGCGAGCGTGCTCAAGATAATTAAAATAAACACTGTTATTCACAATACCTTGTAAGTCACATTCGTAGTCGCGTACCTTAAAGTCTACTTTAAAGGTCATATTAGTAATCCCAATTATTTAACGTATAATTGCCGCGTTTATAGCACAAGTGTTGAAATAATTGCTACCATACAAGTCCCTAAAATGGAGTTAAGTAACCTAATGAACTTACGTTTGTCTTTAATTACAGCCACGTTATTACCCCTGCTCGCAGCACCTATATATGCTAACGCAGATGACACCGAACTAGAGAAAATCATTGTTACCGGTGACTTTCAGCAAGAAAGCATTCAAACATTAAGCGCCAGTGCCAGCTTATTTTCTGAAAATGAAATGAATCAACGTGGTGCAACGTATTTAGACGAAATGTTAGCCAGTGCAGCCAATGTAAACTTTGCTGCTGGTGCGTCTCGCGGTCGTTATATTCAAATTCGCGGTGTCGGTTTACGCTCGCAGTTTGTTGACCCGATAAACCCATCTGTGGGCTTAGTAATTGACGGTATTAATTATTCAGGCTTAGGTGGTAGTTCATTATTGTTTGATATTGACCAAGTAGAAATTTACCGTGGTCCTCAAGGTACGCGTTTTGGTGCAGATGGCATGGCGGGCATGATCCAAATGCAATCAGCTAATGCAACCAGCGATCCTAGCTTAAAATTACATTTAGGTGCTGGCACTTATAACAGCCACGAAGCAGGCCTTGCTGCTAGTACAGGCTTAACAGATGACACCAGTGCCCGCGTTAGCTACTTTCGCAGAAAGTCTGACGGCTACGTAGACAACCTTTATTTAGATAAACCCACTCAAGATCAAGATGAGCAAGTTGCACGCTTTAAATTAAACAGCCAACTCACAGCTCATTTAAATTCAGAACTTAACCTGCATTATATTGATATTAATAACGGCTACGATGCATTTACTCTTGATAATTCTCGCAACAGCCTTGCTGATCAACCAGGCGAAGATAATCAACAAAGTTATGCTATTGGCCTGAATAATACTTACACTGGTTTTGATGCCTTTGATGTCAACTTAAACCTTTCAGCCATTGATACAGAACTTTTTTATAGCTTTGATGAAGACTGGGTGTGTAACGATACTAATAAGCCGCAATTATGTGCCGCCGGTTTACATCCTGATGGTTATAGTTCAACAGATATTTATAGCCGCGATCGTGATGATCAAGCGCTCGATCTGCAATTTACTGGTAAAGCAGGTAACTGGGTTGCGGGTATTTACTATCAAAACCGTGATGTGGATTTAGAGCGTCAATATACGTGGTTAGCCAACCCGTTTGCTTCAACCTATGAAACTAATAACATTGCAGCTTATGGCCAATTAGCCACAGCAATTGGCCCAAAAACTACGCTTATTACTGGTTTACGAGTTGAGCAATATCAAGGAGATTACACCGATAGTAACGGTTTTATTGAAGAAACTGACGATATTATGCTCGGTGGTAAAATTGCACTTGAATACCAAGTTATTGACCGTACCATGATTTACACCAGTATCACCCGCGGTTACAAAGCTGGTGGTATTAATTCAGAAGCGCTAGCAAAAGCAAAAGATGAAGGTTTAAGCTTAGATGCTGATTTTTTCAAACAGCATACCAGCTTTGATCCAGAATACTTGTGGAGTGGTGAGTTTGGCGTTAAAGGTTCATCGCTAGATGACAAGTTTACCCTGCGCTTAGCGGCATTTTATATGCACCGCGATAATATTCAATTAAAGTCGTGGCAAGTATCAGATCAACAATTTACCGGTTATGTCGCCAATGCCAGCTCTGGCAGCAACTACGGTCTTGAAATTGAAGGCAGCTACTTACTTACTGATAATTTACTCATTAGCGGTAGCGCTGGCTATTTAGATACGAAAATAAACGACTTTGTCACTAAATCGGGCTTAAACCAAGATGGCCGCGAGCAAGCACAAGCGCCTAAATATCAATACGCATTTAGTGCACGCTACAATGTTACTGATGAGCTATATGCAATGTTAGGCGTTGAAGGCAAAGACGATTATTACTTCTCAGACAGCCATAATGCACAAGCTCCAAATACAAACTTAGTAAATGCGAGCCTTGGTTACGAAGCAGAAAACTGGGCTGTTCGTGCATGGGCACGTAATGTGTTTGATGAAACCGTTCCAACTCGCGGTTTTGAATTTGGTAACAACCCGTTAGATGGTTATACAAGTCAAACTTACATTCAACTAGGTGAGCCACGTGTGGCCGGCGTTACGTTTACGCTTAATCTGTAATACAGCGAACCAGTTGTCAGTTCGAGAATAGAAAACACCGCGTTTAATGCAAACGCGGTGTTTTTTATCTGATAGCTGACCGCTAAAAGCAATTAGCTGCTTTAAGCTCTGGCCACATCAAACGCAATCACTTCTTTTATTTTTTGTTTATTGGTTGCTAGCATCACGAGTCTATCAACCCCTAATGCAACCCCCGCACATTGCTCTAAACCATGTTCCAATGCCGCAATTAAACGCGTATCCATAGGAACTTGCTTTAAGCCGTTAGCAGCACGATAGGCGTTGTCTTCGTTAAACCTTTTTGCTTGTTCTTTAGCATTAGTGAGCTCATTAAAGCCGTTAGCCAGCTCCATATTTTTATAATACAACTCAAAGCGCCCTGCTACTCGCTCATCGTGTTTACAAATTTGTGCCAGTGCCGCTTGTGATGCCGGAAAGTGATACACAAAACATGGCTTATCTTGTCCTATTGTTGGCTCTACTTTCATACAAAATAATAATTGCAGCAAGGTATCTTTATGAGTCTCGTTTTTAGCAATATCAGCAAAGCCATGTTCGCATGCGAGTTGTTGTAACTGCGTGATAGATACAGTTAATGGATCGACTCCTAACGCGCGTTCAAATGCCTGTTGGTAGGTAACGCGCTCTGCAGGAGCAACCTCAAGAATGAGCTGCATTAGCTCATCTATTTCGTCCATTAAAGCAAATTCGTCAAACCCAGGCCGATACCATTCAAGCATAGTAAATTCAGGATTATGATGACTGCCCGCTTCTTCATTTCGAAATGCCTTACAAAGCTGAAAAATAGCGCCTGAGCCGGCCGCTAACAAGCGTTTCATCGCAAACTCTGGAGATGTTTGCAAAAACAGGGGTAGCCCACCAGCATGGCCTGGGCCCACAAATGTAGTATTAAAGCTGGCTAAATGCACATCGGTTACACTGGCAGCACTTAAACTCGGTGTTTCGACTTCCATTATATTACGCTCATAGAAGAATTCACGAATGCTGCGCATAATCGCTGCGCGTTGCTTAAGTATTTCTATGCTGGCACTCGGCGCCCAAAGATCTGCTGACATATTTTCTCCAAAAAAAATCCCAGCTTAAGCCGGGATTTAATTAATAAGGCGTGTTACTGCTTACTTAACACGGCTCACGTATTCACCATTACGAGTGTCTACTTTAATTACTTCGCCAATTTGTACGAATAATGGAACACGTACTACAGCACCTGTGCTAAGCGTTGCTGGTTTACCACCTGTGCCCGCTGTATCACCTTTAAGGCCCGGATCAGTTTCAGTGATCTCAAGCTCAACAAAGTTTGGTGGAGTTACAGCAATTGGGCTGCCGTTCCATAATGTAATAGTACATACATCGTTTTCAACTAACCATTTGCCAGCATCGCCCAGTGCTTTTTCGTCAGCTGCGATTTGTTCAAATGTTTCATTGTTCATGAAATGCCAAAATTCACCGTCTGTATATAGGTACGCTAAATCGGTATCCATTACATCAGCACCTTCAACCGATTCACCCGATTTAAAGGTTTTTTCAAGTACCTTGCCAGAGATAAGCTTACGGATACGAACACGGTTAAACGCTTGGCCTTTACCCGGTTTTACCATTTCATTTTCTAAGATACTGCAAGGTTCGCCGTCCATCATAATTTTTAGGCCGCCCTTGAACTCGTTGGTGCTATAATTCGCCATCGTTTCCTCTATTTATATTTTTCGAGTAATCTACGTGCCAATGATACAAAGAAATGAAGCAAATTTGCATAAAAACTGGCAAAAAGAATTAGCAAATGTAGTTACCTGCCCAAAAGTGTTGTTAGAAATGGTTGGTTTATCGAGCCAAGTCCATGAAAACGACATAAAAGCTCGTAGCTTGTTTCCTGTTCGTGTGCCATTGCCTTTTATAAAAAAAATTCGTCATGGCGATGCAAATGATCCTTTATTGCTGCAAGTTATGCCTCGCCATCAAGAATTTTTAACTAAGTCGGGGTTTAATAAAGATCCGCTACTTGAGCAAGATAACAATCAACCAGGTCTGTTACATAAATATAAATCACGTGTTTTAGTCATGTTTAAAACTGGTTGTGCGGTAAATTGCCGCTACTGCTTTAGACGCCATTTCCCTTATCAAGAAAACCAGTTAAATAAACGCAGCCTAATTGATGCATTGAGCTATATACAAGCTGATAAAAATATTAACGAAGTGATTTTAAGTGGTGGCGATCCACTAATGGCCAAAGACGATGCTATTAGTTGGTTTTTAGATGAGCTTGAGCAAATACCACAAATAAAACGGATGCGCATACACAGCCGCTTACCTGTTGTGATCCCTGCACGCATTACTGAACAATTATGTGAAAGATTAGCAAAGTCACCACTAAAAATTATATTCGTGAATCATATTAACCATGCTAACGAAATAGATAGTGACTTTAAAAACGCCATGAACATGCTAAAACAAGCCAATGTACTGTTATTAAATCAGGCGGTTATTTTAAAAGACGTGAACGATACAGTTGATGCGCAAATAAACTTAAGTGAAGCGTTGTTTGATGCAAATGTATTGCCTTATTACTTACACTTACTAGATAAAGTAGAAGGCGCAAGTCATTTTGATATAGATGAGGCACAAGCCATAAAAATAATGGCAGAGCTTTTAGAGGCCCTGCCAGGATTTTTAGTGCCTAAACTAGTAAGAGAAATAGGAGGCCAAAAAAGTAAAACCCCTATTGACCTCAAATTGGTTTAAACATAAACGTTTACATTATTCCCAAGTGTTGCAGTAACCGACTTAGCCGGTGTTTGTGCACTTGAGGTTTGTGTAGCACCTTCAATAAGCGCAAGTGCAGCGGCGCCATCAGCTTGCTGTTGCTTTTTAGATAAAGCAGCAGTTAAAACCTCTGCGCCTTGGCCTGCACCAGGGATTGTAGGTAGATTTCCACCTGATATATTCATAACTCACACCTGACATTTAAATGTAATACACGTATTATAGTCGTTGAATTGGTAAATTACTTTACCAACCCACTTAAGTATTTATCGGCAACATTGCACTAAGCTTTAGGAAAACCATGGATTCTATAATTGAACAACTCAACGCCAACTTAAAAATTGTTTACCGTCAGGCGCTTGATGCTGATAAAAAACTCGATGAGTTACAACAGCAAGGCCACGGAAAATTTAAAGCCTTATTTGCCGAGGACGCTGGATTTAGCTTTGAAGCTAAACGCTTTAAGCCGTACGTTTTAGACGTTGCCGCTGATGTAGAAAGCTTATCAAGCGACGGTTTAGACGAGGAAAAGCTAAAACAAGCAGTTATTAAACTACAAAACTTATTAACCTTGTTAGCGACCTTTAAATAAAAATGAGCGACTGCTTTGCAAAGCGTCTACCAAAAGTAGATGCTTTGCATTATTAGCTTTAGCTTACTTGATACGCGGTAAAATTTGTTCACCAAACCACTCTGTTAATAAGCGTTTTTCGTAGTAAAATGCTTCATCTCGACCCATTTTAATTTTATCCATAAAACCCATATCTTTTAAGCTTACGTTATCTTCTTGTGCAACAACGCCACTTTCATCACTAAGCACATAATTAAATTCAATGCGTGGAAAGTGAATAGGTTTTACCACTCGGATTTCGTTAACACCGCCATAGCGTACGTCTCCGGCTAAATCTAAATCGGTGACTTCAATTTTTAAACTGTAGTTTTTAGGAAGTTGCTCGCTGAGCTTTGCAAAGTGTTCATCAATACTTTTGGCTATTTGCTTATGGTATGAGCCTTTAGTTTGGTTTGATGGGCGTACATCGCGATAATCATTAAAGTCATGCCATTTCACTTGAGCCTCACCCGCGCAAACAACACTCGGTAGTGCAATACACATCAACATTGCTATTTTTTTAACTAAGTTCATACGTTTCTCCAACGAGTATTTTGATCATTGTGATCAATTGAATATTTTACAAATCGCTATACATCACTTTAGCAATTACATATGAACTATAACTTAATCTTTACGCTGAGGTGTTATTAAAATTGCACAAAATGTAATCGAAAGTACGGTTTACGATCATACTATTACAAAGCAAATAAAATAATACATGTAAAAACTCATTATTTATGGTGAAATTAGGGTAATTGAACAGAGGTTTCCAAGGAGCATTCATGGCAATTTTAGTAACCGGTGGCGCAGGCTATATTGGCTCACACACCGTTTTAGAACTTTTACAGCAAGGCAGCGACGTTATCGTTATCGATAACTTAAGTAACTCCTCTGAAGAGTCACTTGAGAGAGTGAAAAAAATAACCGGTAAAGCAATTACTTTTTATCAAGGTGATATTTTAGATAAATCCTTTTTAGACTCAGTATTTGCAAAACATAACATTGATAGTGTAATTCATTTTGCAGGTTTAAAAGCGGTTGGTGAGTCGGTAGCCAAACCAATCGCGTATTATCAAAATAACGTACAAGGCACATTAACACTAGTTGATGCTATGCGTGACGCGGGTGTGTTTAAACTGGTATTTAGCTCATCTGCAACAGTTTATGGTGACCCTGCAAGCTTACCAATACGCGAAGACTTCCCCGTTGGCGGTACAACCAACCCATATGGTACGTCTAAACTAATGGTTGAAATGATGCTGCAAGATATCGCTAAATCAGATGAGCGCTTTGCGTTTGCTATTTTGCGCTACTTTAATCCTGTTGGTGCACATGAGTCAGGTTTAATTGGTGAAGATCCTAATGGCATTCCTAATAATTTACTGCCTTTCATTTCACAAGTTGCGGTTGGTAAATTAAAGCAGCTCGCTATATTTGGCGATGATTACGACACGGTAGATGGTACTGGCGTTCGCGATTACATTCACGTTGTAGATTTAGCCTTAGGGCATTTAAAAGCGCTTGATAAAATAGCCGCAGAAACCGGCGCACTTATTTATAACCTTGGTACCGGTAACGGCTATTCAGTATTACAAATGGTCAATGCGTTTATTAAGGCTAGCGACCAATCTATCCCTTATGCGGTGTCACCTCGTCGCCCTGGTGATATTGCAGCCTGTTATGCTGCGCCAGAAAAAGCGCTTAGTGAACTAGGCTGGCAAGCCGAGCGCGGCATTGATGTTATGATGCAAGATACATGGCGCTGGCAATCAAATAATCCAAATGGATATAAGTCATAAAGGCTTCTTTAAGTTATCAGCTTAAAATTAAAACACCGCATTTAAATTAAATGCGGTGTTTTAATGTTGTACTTACCAATTTTGCATTTCTACAATCCGTGACTGGGTTCGCGCATATTCAAAGCTTAATTTTTTACCTTGGTATAACTCGTTTATGTCGGCCTGAGCGTTAATCACCAGTAATTTGTGGCAATCATAAAACTCATCGACTAAGGCAATAAAACGCCGAGCTTCATCATCGAGTGTATGCTCATCTAACTGCTGCTTTTCGCGCTGATAGCTATCTTCTATACCATGCACAATAACTTTACCAGTTGCCTCTTTTCCCATTATTGGCACATTCGCGATGTATACTACCGAAAACTGTTCTGCTAAAAACATATAGTCATTGGCGCTACGAGGGCCTGAGCACAATGCCATAAAATCAATCAGTAAAGCATCGTCAGTTTTTAATAAATAAGGAAGCACTCGGCCATGCACAGTTATTGTATTATTACGCATTGCTTGAGAATGTGCGGATAAAAACCCAGCCTCAAATTCAGCATCGGGCAAGTTAATAAAATAATGACGACTACTTCTGCCGTATCTAAAGCGGTGATCTTCCTCCCCCGCTACGTTAATTACACGACAATGTTCATTTATTAAATCGATAGTTGGTAAAAATCGCGCGCGTTGCAGACCGTTGTAATAAAGTTGCTCCGGTTTTGCGTTAGAGGTTGCTACTAGCACCACGCCTTGTTCAAATAAAGCGTTAAATAACCGAGCCATGATCATGGCGTCACCAATATCACTAACAAAAAACTCATCAAAGCACAGCACTTTTATCTTTTTGGCCCACTGTTTAGCAATTATTTGCAGCGGATTTTTATCCCCTTGTAACTTGGCCAATTGAGCATGAACTTTTTCGATAAAATGATGAAAGTGCAGGCGCTGCTTTTTCTCTGTGGGTAAGTTTTCATAAAATAAGTCCATCAACATAGATTTACCTCGACCAACCGGGCCATATAAATATATTCCCCTTATTGAAGGTGCTTTTTGCCACCAGCTTGCAGGCTGATTTAATTGCTCACTTAAAGACTGTAACGCACTCACGGCTTGGTGTTGCGCCGCATCGAAATCAAGCTCTCCTGATGAAACCTTGCTATGGTACAGGCTTAAAATTTCTGTACTGGGCTCTGTCATGGTATTTCACTATCCGCTATACTCGCGGCCATTGTAGCCGACTAAAAATGTGAACAACATGAAATTTCCTTGCCGTTTAGATAAATTTATTAGCCATTTAGCAGAGTTACCACGCTCAAAAGCCCGTGCAGCAATAAAAAGCCAAGCGGCTAGCGTTAATGGCGAGGTGATCACGGCATTCGACTTTCAAGTTACTCAGCAAGATGACGTGTTATTTCATGATCAGCCATTAGTGTTTTTAGGTAAACGCTACTTTATGCTCAATAAGCCGGTAGGTTATGTATGCGCTAATTCAGATGAGTTACACAAAACCGTATTTGATTTGCTTGATGAGCCAAACATGGCCGACTTTCACATTGCCGGGCGTTTAGACATAGACACCACAGGCCTAGTGCTTATTACTAATGATGGCGACTGGTCACACAAAATTACCTCGCCTAAAAAGAATAAATTTAAAACTTACCTAGTCGAAACCCAAGAGCCGATTACCGATGATGCACTGCAGCAATTACGCGACGGTGTGCAGCTTCACAATGAAAAAGATTTAACTCGCCCTGCTATTGCTGAACGCTTGGGGAATTATGGTTTACGTTTGTCGATTTCTGAGGGGAAGTACCATCAAGTGAAACGCATGCTAGCAGCGGTAGATAACAAAGTAGTTGAACTACATCGTGAACAAATTGCGGGTATAAAGTTAGGTGAAGATTTGGCTGCAGGTGAATACCGCCCATTAACTGCCGCAGAGATAAAACTGTGAGGTTGTTTAGGTGTTAGGAAATGGTTCACGAGGTTCGGGCTGTTCACCTGCCGCTCTAGGCTCGATGCTCGTTGCCTTCTATAATCTTGCCTAATCTCTGTTCTTACGATTTAATCTGCACTAAATCAAAGTCTGTCATCCCAGGTACAATCGCTTGCAGCCGAGACTCAGTAATATCTAGAGAGTTTAAACATTCACAATATTCAGAGGCTTTAAGTTCTAATTGATGGGCTTTTTTCTGTAACGACTTATCGATTTCTTTGGTGATGATATCCATGCGCTGCCCCATGTCGTTCATGCGATCTTCTATATTGCCTTCTCGAGATTTAAACGCATCCCCAAGCGACATTAAAATAGCACCCAAAGAGCCATGTACTGCGGAGTGTATTTTTTGACTAATTTCTTTAGTAAAAAAATCATCAATTTGGGAAAGCGATTGAGGAGCTATAAAAAAGAAATCGTCGCCACGTTTAAACTTATCCATAAGTGCGCGTTCTACATATTGTAATTGCGTTTTTAGCACTTCGGGTTCTTTATCTGACATGCCCTCAACAACATGCTCAATAGCACTGAGTCCTAGGTTAACGCCATCGGTCGCTAAATCGACCAACTCAGGAACTGTTTGACGAATACCATTGCTAAATTGTTCTAGCACTTTGCTTTCGTCGGTGCTTAAGTCAACCCAGTAGCCTCGAATAAACAATTGATTATTATTGTTAATTTGCACCCTGGTTTGGCCTTTATCAACAATACGGATCACATCATCGGTAATAATTAAACCATGACGAAGTTCAACATCACATTGTTTTTGTGCGATTGCATTGGAGCTTAAAAGTGCCATTGATAACGCCAATATCGAACGAGATAAAAACGCCATAAACACCTCAAAAAGACTAAAATAGGGGGTGGCTAGATTAACAAAAAACCAACTTTATGCAAGCAAAAGTAACAGCCTAAAAACAAGGCACCATGAAACGTAACGTTTACACAGCGCCTTTATTCTCTGGCTTGTACTATTAAATAGGTGAGCCTGGTGGTATTGGCAGGGCTTTAAAATTGTCAGGCCACTGCCCTGTTGTTAAAAACTGATTAATTTGCGACGCTAAATAATTTTTAAATGCACTGTCACCCACTTCAGGATGGCCTAGCAAAGAGTGCTGATTAAACTCATCAGCAAGCTTGCTTAAATAGAAATGTAGTTGCGCTTGCACTTCAGGGCTTAAACCGTCGTTAGCCACAAGATCAGCCATGGTTTTTGCCGTTAAGTACTGTACTCGCTGTGTTACTTTTCCTGTCATGGTGGCAGGTGCTGATACATTAAACACCTGTTTGTTTAACTGTTTAAGTAGCTCATCTAGACTATAAAAGCGGTTATCTCGTGCTTGTTGCTGCGCTAATCGATTTAATCGTTGAGTATTAAGTAATAGCGATAGGCTATGCTGCGCTGCCACTTCAGGTAATGCAAGTGCATCCATAGTTAAGCCGGTACGACCCACTATACTTTCTCGTGATTTAGACTCGCCATACGCCTTTGGTACAATCAAAGACAGTATCGACTCTGGTAGCGTTAAATTACTTGCTTTTAGGGTGGCTAAAATAGCATTAACGGCTTGTTGCTGAGCCTCTTTAGTTACAACTTGGGCGCCTTTAACGGGTGCGTCACTACGAATTTCATAGTCATAATCAACGCCCGCAATAAGCTTTGCAACCGCTTCAACTTGATAACGGTGGAACAAGTAAAGTGGCACTAGCTTTTCTTCTAACTGCGACAGTGCAACCCCAGTTTTTATATTGTTAATACCAAACTGCCCGAGCGCCTGCTTTCGCACATCAAGTACTCTAAGTAATTCTTCACTTGGATTACTGCCATTATCCCAAAGATGCGCTGTAGGGTGAGCCCCACCTTTGGCACGGGCATCACTGTCAGAAATAAACGCTAAACCTTGTGCTTTATTTTGCTGCAAAATAGCAGCGAGTGCTTCGCTTTCATCTTGGCCGGTAAAATCACTGTAGCCATATTTAATCACTTGCGTATCCCATGCGCCCATGCCTTTAGCATAACCTTGAGATACATCTAACTGACCATTATCTGCAAAGCTCAATAACGGATGCGGATAATCCATCACCGAAGCTCGATTATTTACTGACGCAGCAAAGTTGTGCGCAATACCTAGTGTATGACCAATTTCATGAGCACTGAGTTGACGAATACGATCAAGTGCCATTGCATGTAAAGTACCTGCCACTTCATTGCCTTTTAAATAAGGCGCAGCGAGTGATTCAGCAATAAGGATATCTTGACGCACTCGCAGCGACCCTAGTGTCACATGGCCTTTAATAATTTCGCCTGTACGTGGGTCTATAATTGAACTGCCATAAGACCAACCTCGGGTTGCACGATGCACCCATTGAATAACGTTGTAGCGCACATCCATAGGATCTGCATTACTTGGTAGTACTTTAACTTTAAAGGCATTTTTATAGCCTGCTGCATTAAAAGCGTCATTCCACCATTGCCCGCCATCTAATAAAGCCGTTTTTACTGGTTCAGGTACCCCGGGATCTAAGTAATAAACAATAGGCTCTACTGGCTCACTAACTGCTAGGCTTGGATCTTTTTTTGCTAAACGATGACGCGGAATGTAACGCACGTACATAGACTCATCGAGCCCTGCTGCATAATTTTTATGCTCCACACTCCAATAACCCGATTGCGGGCTAAATTTACGAGGAGTGTAATTATCATCAGGCAATTGAATAAGTGAATGGTGCATGTGCACACTCAAAGTGTAAGGATCAGCACTCACTTGGCGAACGTATTTACCTGGTTTAGACCCTTTAAAGGTGAGAATTGCTTCAAGTTCAGTATTTTTCAAAAATGCTTTTGAGCGATTCATAAATACCGCACTGCGTGACTCATCAAGGCTAAACTGCCCTTGCTTGCGCGCAGCTAAAGTACGGCTTACGCCATGTACGTCACTCAGTAAATAAGGGGTGTAATCTATTAATGCAGCATTGTCATCTTGAGCGACAACTTTAAAACCCGCCAAAATGCTGGATGCAAACGCTTCTTTAACGCTTTGCTGCTCTGCTATATTACTCGTGTTTGCACGGTAGTAAGTATTTACGGCACGTAACATCACCTTGTTGCCAAAGCGCTCAAACTGTACCAAATAGGTACCGCCTAATTGGCCTCTATCTAAACCTATATCGTTAGAGCCAACGCCATAAGGCAAGCTATGCTGTAGTAAAAATTGTTGCTCAAGTTTATCAACTTTTAAATACACATTGCCGTTTTGGGTATCGTAAAAGAAAGAAAAATAACCAGGGAAATGGTTCATTTTTTCAGTAAATTCGTCAATAGACTTAATTGCTGCGTGCGCTTGAGTTATCATACAGAGCAGCACAGTAAAGAGTATGTAACTTAATCGTGATATTTTTTGCATAATCTTATCTTTGTTATTAGCGTTTTAAATGCGATGTAGGTACCCCATTATAGGGGGTTATTTATACAATACAGTTATTTAAGACGAATTTCAGCGCTCTAAACTAATCTCTCTCACATTATGATTAGTTTTAACACGTTATCAGGAAAAAAGAATGCGTAGACTCCCACCAGTATTACTAGAAGATGGCTGTTCAAGAGAACTTTTGTCGTTAATTCGTACTATTTTAGCGGCATGTAAAGAAATTTCATTTCGCGTCGGTCAAGGTGAATTATCGGGCGTATTAGGCTCAACCCTCGATGAAAATATTCAAGGCGAAACACAAAAGAAACTCGATGTACTGTCTAATCAGTTATTAAAAGATATATTGCTGGAGTCAGGCACAGTTAAAGCGATTGCCTCTGAAGAAGAAGATTATACTGTTGCCGGTAACCCAGATGCCGAGTACATTGTTGCATTTGATCCACTTGATGGCTCGTCAAATACCGATATTAACTCACTTGTAGGTACTATTTTTTCTATTATGAAAGCACCTGTGGGCTCAGATGCTGCTGATGAAAAGATTTTTATGCAACCTGGGCATCAACAAGTGGCTGCAGGTTACGTACTGTATGGCCCATCAACTATGCTTGCGCTAACAACGGGTAAAGGTACACGCATGTTTACCTTAGATAAAACCCAAGGTAGCTTTTTACTTACTCAAGATTTTGCCGCTATTCCTGCTAAAACTAATGAATTTGCAATTAACGCCTCTAACCAGCGCCACTGGGAACCAGCGATGCAAAACTACATTAATGACTTACTTGCCGGAGATACAGGCCCTCGCGCTCAAAACTTCAATATGCGTTGGATTGCTGCAATGGTTGGCGATGTTCATCGTGTACTTAGCCGTGGTGGTTTATTTACTTACCCAACTGACACTAAAGATCCTAATAAACCTAATAAACTACGTTTACTATATGAAGCAAATCCAATGGCAATGCTAGTAGAGCAAGCAGGTGGTATTGCTTCAACAGGCACTGAGCGTATTATGGATATTCAGCCTGATGCTATCCATCAGCGAGTTGCGGTTATTTTAGGCTCTAAAGACGAAGTAGAAACTTGCTTGAGCTATCATAAGTAAACTAGTTGTCAGTTGTCAGTTGTCAGTTGTCAGTTGTCAGTTGTCAGTTGTCAGAAAATATTAAGCCGCATAATACGGCTTAATATTATTTATTCGTTACATAAAACCACAGTAAGCTCGCAGCTAAAAGCTTTGAGTTAGCCTAAATCTAGCCCTTTAATAATGCTAATAATTGTTCAAGCTTTTTGTGGCTAAGCTCGCCCATTTGTTCGCTATTGCTCAGCGCGTAAATAACGCCTTCATGCTCAGCGCAATTTATGTCATCTCGCGACTCAATAACATTTGCCCACAGCGGTAAATCGTCAATATCAATTTCTTTATTGAAACAACGCGTAAGTACATTAATTAGTACAGGCTTTGTGAGTGTGTACAGGTAGGTTTTATTGCTTGCTGCGGTTGAAACAATCACACTAATGGCACTATCTCTTTGCTCGCCAAATGTAATAAATTCAGCCAATGCTTTTTGTATATTCATAATGTTTGTTATTCTTGCTGCTCTACTGTTAATAAGACCTAAAATGACCCAGATAAACTGCAGCCAATGTAATACAACGCTTAACTGTAATGTTAATGATATAACCGCATGTTGGTGTTATCAGTTACCTGCTATTTTACCACTCGATGATACAGCAACCAGCTGCTTATGCCGCTTATGTACTCTTGCTAAAATAAATAGCTATTTAGAGACTATATACACTCAACCAATAAAAGCTCAAATCGCTTTTGCTAAACAATTTAGAAGCCATGATAACTTAATTGAAGGGTTAGATTACACCATGCAGAATAATTACATGGTGTTTAGTAAGTGGTATTTTTTAAAACGTGGTACTTGCTGCAAAAACGGGTGTAAAAATTGTCCCTATAGTTAAATTAGCCACCCACAGCAATAGGCAGTGAGCTATCAGCGCCCCACTCACTCCACGAACCGTCGTAAACACTTAAATTATTATATCCGCATTCATCAGCGAACAATGCAAGCGCACAGGCAGTAACACCCGAACCGCAGCTAAACTGTATCTGAGTTGCATTACCGACTAATTCACTAAACTGTGTTTGTATAAAGTCGAGTGATTTTGCCTCGCCATTTTCTAATAAACTACTTAAAGGTAGCGAGTAGCTATTAATAATGTGGCCGCTGCGCATACCCGCTCTTGGCTCTTTATTTTTACCCGTAAAGCGCTCATAAGCACGCGCATCTAAAATAACTGTATTGGCATCCTTAGTAGCACTTAGCACCTGTTTTTTATCAATAAAGTAACCAGGCTGGTAATGAGCAATAAAGTCGCCTTTTAGTGATGCTTGCGTATAGTTTGACTCAACCGCAAGCCCAAGTTCAAGCCACTTGGCTAAACCACCACCGAGCACTTTTACGTTATTAAACCCCATGGCTTTAAACATCCACCAGGCTCTAGCTGCACTGAATAACCCCGCATCCTCATAAATCAGCACCAATGAGTCGTGATTAACGCCTGCTTTTTGCATCACCTGAGTAAATTGCTCTGCACTACACAAAGTATTGGGTAATGGATTTGAGGTATCTGCGAGTTCTTTTTTGATATCAAACCGTTGTGCTTTGGGTAGCATAGCAACGGGCGAGTACTCCCCTGCAGCAGAGGGGCGTAGCATACCTGCATCAAAAATAACTAAGTTAGTTTGCTCTAAACGCGCATGTAACCATTTTGCACTGACTATGTTTTTCATCGTCTTGCCAAATTTAAGGAAATGAAATAGCTATATATTATTACAGCCTGTTTATAAACAGAATTTAGACTGGTTACAAATTATAATAATGCTAAAATAGCTGCTTTGAGGTTTCTAAATAAAATAAAATTATGCCAATCCCTTTTTACATTATCAATATGCAAGGCTGCGAAGACCGTTGGGAAACAACCCTAAAGCGACTTACCAGTCTACACTTAAATGCTGAACGTTTTGAAGCGACCATTGGCAAAAACCTTAGTGAACAAGAAATCCTCAAGTGGTATTGCCCGAAAAAAAATAAAAAAAGTTACAATCGCAACCTATCTGCAGGTGAAATTGGTTGCTATGTAAGCCATATGCGCCTTTGGCAAAAAATGGTCGATGAAAATATCGCTTATTGTGTTGTATTAGAGGATGACCTTTTCATTGAAGCTTCACTTAAAGATGTTGTTGATGCGGCGCTTAAATTAAAAAATTGGGATTTAATCAAGTTATCTGATAATCGAAACTTTCCATTTATTGACAGTACGCTATTAGAAAATAACCTAACAGTTGGCAACTATAAAAAAGCACCAAACGGCACTCAAGGCTACATCATTTCACTAAGCGGCGCTAAAAAACTACTGCAAAGAAAACCGTTTTTTAGACCGGTGGATGTCGATATGCAGTTTCACACTGAAGTAGGCCTAAATATGATAGGCATAAAACCCTATCCTGTTGCCGAAGATCGAAGCTTTATTAGTGAAATAACAAGCGCTAATGCAGGCTCTCATTCCAACCGCAGTACATTTATCAGAAATTTAATTCATAGATCGAGTATTCATAGGCAAAGACGATATAAAACTGCGGATCTTGCCAAAATTACAAGTGAGTAATACCCAGCATATTTTTACATGTATGCATTTGATTATAAAAATTAAATCTTAATAATTTCGCCACGCAATGGCGCCATTTTAGCTAAAATTTCATTTTGCACTGTATGTGGGATATTTTGCTCGTCCATTGCATTTATTAATAAATCGACAACGTGATTGAAGTCTTTTTCATTTATATTCATACCTGTATGAATCGCAACCATCGAGTCGCCTTTGTATTCACAAGGACCCTCAACCAGCGAACATAAATGACTAATAAACCCTTGTCGAAAATGGCTAATATTACTGTGTTCAAAGTAATGAAATACCTGCTTGTCATTACCTATTTGGGCAATAAAACTGTCAGTTAACTTTTCAAGCCCAGCTCGCTCGCCAAGTTGGTGATACAAAGAGGTATTAGGCTGAGCAACACATCCTGCAAGCAAGCTTAAACAATAAAAAATAAATACTCTAATTTTCATTACCAATACCCCGTTACGGATAAATACCAGCCGGTTTGTTTGTCAACACCAGCAATCCGCCCTAAGTCTAAATAGGCCGCCGTTACACTGACGTGTTTATTAGGCATCCACGCTATAAATAAGTCGCGCCAATCTTGTTCGCCTAAACCTAGGTTATTGGCTTTTTGTCGATACTCAATGCCAATAGCAAGTTCACGACTTACAAACACCGCACTACTTGCTTCTAGTAAAATATGGCTACCTTCATTAGCCCCTCCATATCCTAAAAGCCCTAACTGATTGGCTTTACTGTAACGGGTGGTCACATTCCAAAACCAGTTGTACCCAGCAAGTGCGCCCAAATGTAATTTACTAGCTGCTAGGTACACATCTGTACCACTGGTCTTTTTTGCGCCAACCAACTTTGCAACTGTGCCATCATCCAGTGATTTATGCTGTACACCCATGCTTAGCTGGGGCCACTTACTGTATACTATATCACCATATAAACGAATTTTTGCCCCAGAAATTGACTGCTCTATTTCTGTATTGAGCGCAGGCACATCAAACTGCTGCACTGCATAACTCAGTTCAACACGATTAAATAGGTTAAGCTGCACACCACAGGCATCTAGGCGGTAATCTGTTACATCAGCACGACTACAAAAGCCATTAACAGCCCATTCGTCCTCACTAGCATAACCTGCTAGCTGCGCCCAAGGAACTAACCCTCCTCCTGCACTGCCTTCAACTTGAGACACGCCCGGTGTTGCTAATAGTTTTCCCGTTGCAGCTACAGTTAGCGTACTGCAAAATAAGAGTGTCATGCTCAGTAAAAATTTAATGTACACCCTGATATTCCTCTAACCATTGTTCTAGTTGTTGTGCTTTTAAAGGACGACTCAAGTAGTAACCTTGTGCATGATCGCATTGCATTTCATGAAGCAATGATAAAGACGCTGCCGTTTCTACGCCCTCGGCCACCACTGAAAACCCAAGTTGGTGTCCAAGTGTGATTGACGAGCGCACTATGTATTGATCTTTTTGTGACTCATGCAAAGTTAAAATAAAGCATTTATCTAGCTTAAGCTCATCAATAGGTAACATTTTTAATCGCCCCAATGATGTTTGCCCGACACCGTAATCGTCTAGTGATATTTTAACACCGATAGTTTTTAAGTTCTCTAACGCTTTGATACCTTGAGCTTCATTTTCGATCATATCGCGCTCCGTCAACTCAATAGTGACAGAACTTGGGCTTACATGATATTTCTTTAAGGTCGCGACTAACAAATTATGAAATCCCGCATGCGCAATATCTTGGGCTGACACATTAATGGCTGCCTGTAAGTGAATCCCTTTTTTATACCAATCGGCTATTTGCGCAATAACTGTATCGACAACCCAGGCAGTTAGTTCCACAATTAACCCTGACTGCTCAGCTAAATCAATGAACACTTCAGGCGAAACCCAACTCCCATCATCACGTTGCCAACGAATAAGTGACTCAACCTTATCAATTTTCTGACTTTTAATATTCAACTTAGGCTGATAAGTCATAAACAGTTGCCCGTTATCATCATCAATCGCTTGTTTGAGCTCATCAAGCATGATTAAACGGTCTAAGTGCGCCTCATCTTCACCATCTTGGTAGTAATGTAAGCTTTGTTGGCTTGTTGTAGCCGCATCAACAGCAATGAGTACACGCCGCATTAAATCGTCCGCTTTAACGCCTTGTCCAGGGTACTGCACAATCCCAGCGTTAAAACGCAAACTTATTTTTAAGCTTTTAATCTGATAAGGTGCCTGTAATTGCTCAATCAAATCGGCTACAGCACATTTTACTTGGTCAGCCTCCACACTGGGGTAAACCGTTAAAAACTCATCACCGCCAATTCGTGCATGAAATCCACCAAGCTCATCAGAGAATTGACGAATACGGTTTGCCACCGCAATTAAACACTCATCTCCTACTTGCGGACCAAGCTTGTCGTTTATGTGTCTTAAGCCTTTTATATCAATAGCAACAAGCGTGTAGCATCTATCTTTAGTGAGCTGCTTTGCCAATAAATCTAACATAGCTGAACGGTTATAAAACCCTGTTAAGGTATCGTGATGTGCTTGAAAACTGATTTGCTGCTCACGCTTATTAATATCATTACCCATGTTATTAAAGGCGCTGACTAGCGTTGCTATTTCGCTGCTTTGTTTTTTACCTTCAAATTTAAAACGGTAGTCACCTTTGGCAAATTGCCTTGCGATAACCGCTAACTGTGTAAGTCCGCTGGTTAAGTTATTGGCAAGCAAACTACTGGTGATCACACCAAATAACATGGTTAACACGGCCAATGTAACTAGCGTTAGCAATAGTTGCTCAATATCTCGATAACTTGAGGTTAAATCAGCACTTAGTAGTAAGGTGACCGGGTGTGATTGCAAAGATGGTAAAGCTATTTGTTGATTTTCATAGGCCAAATATTCAGCAAAAAAACGAGCTGTAGTTTTATTTTCAAAGTATTCTATAGGTTGAAATTTTTCAGGTTGAGGTGCAAACGAGCTTGCTGCAAAACTATCTAATTGCGCAACAAAGCTAACCTCCATACCGGTTAAGCTTTTCAGCTCAGTAGTCACAGCCGATGTGATTTTGAACCCGACTAAACTGTAAGCGATGGTTCTGGGGGTTTTAACTGGCAATAATATTACTTGATAGAGCTGATTATTTAACACTACAAAGCTCGATTGTTCAGAATTATTTAATAATTCATCCATCAAGGGCTGTAGGTTATCTGCAAAATTTTGTGCATTCACATTAGCAGACACTAACCGCCCCGATAAATCGAGCAACAGCATTAAATCGGCATTGATCCGTTGGCTATGATTGTATAATACACTACTAATGGTGGCTGCATCGCGAGTAGCAACTGCCTGCTTAAAACCAAAATCAGCGGTTAACACCTTTGCAGCAGTTAATAGCAAGCTCTCTTTTGATTTTAAATATTGCTTATAAACGCTTTGCGCAACCGTTATATTTTGCTGTACTTTTTCTGCCTGAAACTTACTCGTAGACCACCAAAAACTCACTAAGCTGAGTAAAGTTGTAAGTAACACCAAGCCAACGCATAGCGTTGTTATACGGCTACGTAAATTATTGCCCATTACCTTCCCTAAATTGACTGCCAAAGGTGTTACGTGGTGCAGGCGTAGACGTATTTATAGTGATTGATACCGGGCTGGTTGATTTTATATCAAACATTTTTTTATTATCCAAAGTCGCTGTTTGCAGTGAGTGCCAGACACTGGCTTGCACAGGAAAAGAGTCAACTTGTAGATTTATTTGGCCTTGCTCGTTGCTGGTATACACATGATTACTATTAGCGACATAAATATAGCCCACCATAGAATCGTGGATATTGCAGCCTAGAACAACAACACCTTGATTATCAAACTTAATGGGATCTTCTGGCTGACCAGAATAGAGCTTTAATTGAAAGGGCTTTGCTTTTGAAAAAGAATATACATGGTGGCGAATATTATCGCTATTTGGAAAGTTAACGTACTGACCTTGGTGTACAATAAGTAGCTGTGGTGAAAACTGTTTATCAACTTGATCCATTACCGCCGTGGGTAAACTGCCCGTAGTTTTTGAGGAAGGTAAATGATTTATTTCTACGACAGCATTAGGCAATACTTGGTCATGCTGATCTTTAATAACCAAATTAATGGTATTGCCAAAGGCCGACACACTAAACAATGCACCCAGTACTAATAAATAACGACGTTTTGCAATAACTTGCATTGCTCGCTCTAACATAATCACACCTAAATATTCACTATAGGTTAAGTTAATTAGAGACGAGCACTAATTGCAAGAATTATAGCTCAGTTAGTTAAAATAAATACTTTTTTACTAGTAAAAATGAGCATTGCTATGCCTGTCTACTTACTTCGCTAATTAACGATTAACCCGTAGTCAGTATCTAAAATTGCAATCACTTCTTGGCGTGGATCATTGGGTATAACGATCTCTTTACCGATAATTTTGCTAGCGATACCCACATAAGTGTCAGACACTTCAAGCATTACTGACTCAGGTAAAATATAATCTTTTGCTAGCTGCTCACGCTCAGCCATACGGTCTTTATTTAATAACACATCACTCTCTGGTACGTTATTAATTAACAGCTGACGGAAGCCTTCCTTTGAGTTTTCAACAATTTTGCCATTCTTATAAGATGCTTCATCCCAAATACGCGATGAATCTGGTGTCCCTACTTCATCAATATAAATAAGTTGCTGCACACCATTTAAATCTTCTACATAACCAAATTCAAATTTAGTATCGACGAAAATTTGCCCTAGCTTAGCTAACTCACTACTGATTAACTCGAATCCTTCTACCAATAATTTTTCGTATTTGGTGACATCGTCAGTCGATTTAAAATTGAAAACATCTAAGTTGTTTGTAATATTTTCACGAGTAATGTTTACATCATCAACGGCAGGAATATCAGCAACCCCTTCTATAATACCTTTAGTAGAGGGAGTTATAAGTACGTGCTCAAGCTTTTGATTCGCTTTTAAGCCTTCAGGAAGTTGCAAACCACAAAAGTGTCTTTCGCCTTTGGCGTAGTCGCGCCACATACTGCCGGTAATATATTGACGAGCAATCGCTTCAACTTTAACTGTACTGGCTTTACGAACAATCCATACGTATGGATGAGGAATATCAACAATATGATTACCCGCCAAACCGGCTTCATTAAACATGTTAAACCAATGAGCAGCCACTGAGTTTAATGCAATCCCTTTACCAGGAACGCCATTTAGGCCATTTTCACCTTGCCATATGCAATCAAAAGCAGAAATTCTGTCTGAAATAACCATAATGGCTAATTCAGTATCGGCAGGAACGTTATAGCCTTTTTCATTTATTAAGCGTTTGCTATCTGCATCAGTTAACCAATAAACTGAACGCACTTTGCCACTGTGTACTTTACCTTTAGTACGAATGGGTAAGTCATCGTTTACGTCTAAAACTTTATAGCTAGTCATGCTATCTCCGGGGTTTGGCATGCTCAAAGAGCAAAGTATGGAATTGGGGTTAGGCGCTCTATAATAATCTAGGCAACCACAAAGCTCAATCTTAGGCTAAAAACAAATCATCTCAGAATATTTATCTAGCTGACGCATTGGGGTAAACTTGCATGATTACTTGCCCTAAGGAGCTAGCTTGAACTATTTAACTGCCACTAAGAATAAGAAATATTTAATGTATATTTCTCAAAATTATTCCTATGCTATTTTAAGGCCATTGCAAGCAGAAATATTAGCTCAAGGAGGGGAAGTTAAATGGTTCTTAGAGGGTGATGAAGTAGACCCTAAGTTTTTAAAACCAACTGAACATCGCCTTGAATCAGTCAAAAGTATAAAAGATTGGGAGCCAGATGCTGTTTTCATACCAGGCAATACTATTCCAAGCTTTATTCCAGGAAAAAAAGTAGCTGTATTTCATGGTTTTAATTCTGGAAAGCTAAACAGAAAAGGTAAAGAAGACCATTTCAATATTAGAGGTTGTTTTGATTTATATTGTACACAAGGACCTAATACGACTTTAAGGTTTCAAGAGCTTGCTAAAAAGCATGGCTTTTTCCAAGTTTCAGAAACTGGTTGGCCCACACTAGATCCTCTGTTTAATGATCATGCAAGTAATCCTTATTTAAGTAAAGACTCTCGCCCAACGGTGTTAATCTGTTCTACATTTTCAAAACGCTTATCTCTTGCACCTAAACTTTATGAACAAATAAAACACTTTAGTGAAAGCGGTAAATGGCGACTATTAGTTCAGTTTCATCCGAAAATGCCGCAAGAGTGGGTTAATAAATACCAAGCGTTAAGTAATGATAATCTAACCTTTGTTGAAACAGACAATGTTATTCCTTTATTACAATCTGCTGATGTAATGCTGTGCGATACTTCATCCATACTACTGATGTTTTTAGTACAACGAAAACCGGTTGTAACGTTTTGTAATAAAGCACCTGAAAAACACTTACTTGATATTACAGATAAAAATAACGTTGAAGCCGCAATAGACTATGCACTAACTTACCCAAAAGAACTTGTGGATAATATTGAAGCTTTTTGCCAAGAATTACACCCATACACAGATGGCAAGTCAAGCCAACGAGTACTTTGCGCAACCAATGAACTGTTGCATAGTGATGAAAAGCTCAAAGCTAAACCACTTAATCTTATTAGACAATTTAAAATGCGCAAAAGACTTAACTATTGGAGTTGGTAAGACGTTATGATCAACCTTGAGAATGTATCTTTTAAATGGCATAAAAAAGCAGCCAGCCCCACTCTCACTATTGAGCAACTCGCCATTGATGAAGGTGAACATGTTTTTTTACATGGGCCAAGCGGCAGTGGTAAATCTACCTTACTGGCACTACTGGCAGGCATTAATGTAACCACTAGCGGCCAACTTTGTGTTTTGAACCAAAATCTAAGTGCGCTTACCAATGCACAACGCGACGCATTTAGAGCGGATCATATTGGCTATATTTTCCAAAACTTTAATTTACTACCTTATTTAACCCCATTAGAAAATGTATGTTTAGGGTGCCAATTTTCGAAAAAGCGTCAGCAACACGTGCTCAACCAAATTGAGAGTTTAATCAAAGAAGCTGCCCGACTTCTCAATGCACTTGGGTTAGAGCCGCACCTTCATAATCAAAATGTTGCCACTTTAAGTATTGGGCAGCAACAGCGAGTTGCTGCAGCACGTGCATTTATAGGCAGCCCCGAACTTATCATTGCCGATGAGCCTACTTCAGCACTTGATACGCAAAATCGTGAAAGCTTTATTAAGCTGCTATTTGAACAAGCAAAAAAAAGTAACAGCACGCTTGTTTTTGTCAGTCACGATGAAACATTAAAGCCACTCTTTAGCCGCACAATCGACTTAGTAAATTTACAAGGTGGTGTATGATTTTATTTAAACTTGCCTATAAAAGTTTGCTAAATAGACGTGCCAGTGTATTACTGACATTGCTCACTATTGCGATTAGCGTCATGTTATTACTCAGTATTGAGCGCGTTCGCGTAGATGCTAAAAGTAGTTTTAGTAATACCATTTCGGGTACCGATTTAATTGTTGGCGCACGTACTGGCGATATTCAATTACTACTCTCCTCGGTGTTTAGAATTGGCCACACCAATAATGGTGTGAGTTGGCAAAGCTACCAATACATTACAAAACAACGCGGGGTTAAGTGGAGCATTCCTATCAGCCTTGGAGATAGCCATAAGGGCCAAGCAGTTTTAGGCACCACACTTGATTATTTTAAGCACTATCGATTTGCTAAAAAACAGCCCTTAGCATTTACACAAGGACAGGCTTTTTCTAGCATCAATGAAGTTGTTATAGGGAGTGAGGTTGCAAGTAAACTGGCCTATAAAATTGGTGATGAAATCGTTATTTCTCATGGTATGGGCAATACTAGCTTTCATCATCATGATGATAACCCCTTCAAAGTTGTTGGTATTTTAAAGCCTACTGGCACCCCTGTTGATAAAACCTTGCATGTGCCGCTGGCGGCAATTGAAATGATTCATGGTGGCGGCCATGATGATCATGACGATCATGACGATCATCATGATCACTCGAGTCACGCACTAGTTGGCCATCCAAAACAAATTACCGCCTTTTTAATGGGCTTCGACTCACCGCTTTATACGCTGCAAATTAGGCGTAACATAAACCAATTTAAGCCAGAGCCTTTATTAGCGATTATGCCTACAGTCACACTAAAAGAGCTTTGGGAAATGCTGGCAATAATAGAAAAGATCCTATTGCTATTTTCATTTGTGGTGGTCATTATTAGCTTGCTCGGCATGTTAACCACACTGCTGGCTAACCTTAATCAACGCCGCAGAGAACTGGCAATATTACGTTCTGTGGGCGCCCGCCCTTGGCAATTATTTTCACTGATCAGTATAGAATCACTGCTCACTACCTTTTTAGGTTGCTTAGTAGGCTGCACTCTATTTTATGCGCTTATGGGCACAACCGCGGGTTACTTACAAAGCCAAGCAGGAGTGAGCATTAATATCAGTATGCTCTCTGACTATGAACTCACTTTGATTGGCGTTATTATGGCTGCGGGATTCATTATTGGCTTGATCCCTGCTACACGCGCTTACTTTTATTCTCTTAGTGATGGTATGAGTATAAAAATATAAACTTTAGGATGATCATGACGTTGTTTAAAGTAACTACACACTCTTTAATGCTATTAAGTGCAGTGCTAATTAGCTTTGCTAGCATTGCAAATCCCCCGAAGGAAATTTTTTGGGAAGACTTGATCCCACAAGGGCATGTGCAAATAGATACCCAAGCACAAGCTAATCACGAAGGCAGTGAGCAAAACTGGGTGCAACCTGATTTGGACGCGCCGGTTGTTAAAACACTTGATGGGCAGTCTGTTAGCTTACCTGGGTTTGTTGTGCCACTTGAAGGTGACAGCGAACTTATTACCGAGTTTTTATTAGTCCCTTACTTTGGTGCCTGTATTCATGTGCCACCCCCACCGCCAAACCAGCTGGTTCATGTAACTATTAAAGGCGGTGTGCCTATCGATAGCTTATATGATGCGATTGTTGTAACGGGCGTTATTAAAACGCAAACTTGGTCTGGCGAAATAGCCCAAGTGGGTTATCAAATGCAAGCTGTCGGTGTTGCTCCCTTTGAGCTTTAATTCTTAAAATAAAACCCACTTTTAAAGTGGGTTTTATTTTGTTCTATCAACCACCCGTCCTTATATCTCGCTCAAGTTCAGACTGAGTTTTCACTGGATGACAAGTCGACTTCACCGTACTCTTATTGCTTTCATCTTCGTCAGAGCTAAAAATTGTGTAGCTATAGTCTGTTTCAACTTCACCACCTAAGCACTCATGCTCCGCAAATACTTCATTTCCATAACCGTCTGGCATTTCTTTTGACGCACACCCACTGAGGATCAGAAATGTTATTAAAATTGATATTACTTTCATATTAATCACCGTAAAAGGATATGTTATAAATTATAGTTCATACTCAAAATGCCATGAAGGAAGCTTGTTGAGTAATGGCAGAAGTGCTTTTTCTTTTCTTAAATCACGACGCTCTCTCTCCAATAGCTCTCGCTCTCGGCGTAACTCTTTATTTTGGCTACTTGACGGTTTATCACTCGCTAATTCATTACTAATAGATTGCAACCGCCAATTAATATTATTAAGTCGATCATCTATCTCAGCTTTCCTTGCTTCAAATTGATAACGCTCATTACCCTCTTGCCATGCTTTTCTAAACTGTGTGTCATTACAAACCCCGTTATACGCATCCCCTCGTAAGCCCAGGGTAAAGCCATTTTCAGGCTCACAAAAGGCTGCGAGCCCCTGCTTGTAACCAACCTTATAATCATCTAGTTTTGCAGTGATACCAAACTCACTACAAGCGGATATAATTTCTCTGCCATGTTCAAATGTATACCCTTGCTCGCCATGACTAAAGCCTAGGTTTGTCCAATTGGCCTGTATACATTCATCCTGAGACAAAGAAGAGCATCCTGATAGAGATAGTACAAATAAAATGAACATACATCGGCTAAACATGCTATTTCCTAAAGTGTTATAGACTATTCAAGTACCTATTTTAAGAGATATTCGTTTAAAGTGAATAGTAAAAATGTAACAAGCTATTCTAATTCCGTTGATGTTTAAAATTTACGACAACAACTTAACTCCTTCACCTCTAAAAATCACACGAGGCATACTTATGGTATTAAAAAGCTGCCTCATAGATGTTTCCTTTATCTAGCCGTCTGAGCCGGATTAGTAGGCACATTATTTTGCTTCATTATCCAACGGGCTATGTTATCTTTTCGCATGAACTTAACACCAGTATGCTGTTTTGCATATTGGATAAAATCATCAAGCGCTTTTACCCGTGCAGGCGTTCCTGCAATACGGTCATGAGCACTAATCGACATCATCCGTCTTCTATGCTTACCTTCGGCGTATAACACATCAAACTCATCCTTTAACTCTTGTAAGTAGGCTTGGGCCGTCATAGCTGTGCTTCCTGAGTAGCGCACAATGTCGTTATTACGAAAAGTATAAGGTACAACCACAAAAGGCTTATTATTTACTGGTGTAAAAGAAGGCTCATCACGCGATAGATCATCAATATGATAAATAAACCCAAGCTCTTGCAAAAGCGTAAGTGTATTTACTGAGTGTCTCATCCAAAATGCATTGAAGCCAACTGGCCGCATTCCTGTCACTTTTTCGATAATATCTGCACTTTTAATATATGAAGCGCGCTCTTGTTCAACACTCATCGAATATTGTGGTGTCCATGTTTGGCCGTGACCCGATGCTTCATGCCCTCGTGAAACCACTTCTTTAGCAAGTGCTGGATTTAATTCCACAGCCCTGCCCACCATATGAGAGGTAACTTTAATATTATGTTTATCCCATAGTTCAAGTAATCGCGGGATCCCTTCATTCATCCCATACTGATACCAAGTAGGCGAAATAGTATCGTGATAACCCTGCTCTATTTGAGGAAACGGCCCTGCATCAGAGCTGTCTTGTGCTGTTGCTTCAAATTGCATTGAAATAGAAATCACTAATTGTGCATCATCAGGCCAATAACCTGATTTCTCAGGTAGTGGGGCTGCATTTAATAGCTTACTGCTGCACAGTGCCATTAAAAGAATGAGTAAAGGTAAAGCCTTCATTTTTATCTCCTAAGCTAATTAACGCGGTCCTGCCGTTACTGTGATCTCGGCT
Source organism: Pseudoalteromonas sp. P1-16-1b (assembly GCF_001401785.1). GTDB lineage: Bacteria > Pseudomonadota > Gammaproteobacteria > Enterobacterales > Alteromonadaceae > Pseudoalteromonas > Pseudoalteromonas undina. Next base: position 38,318 of record NZ_LKGQ01000006.1, read on the forward strand.
GTTTGCAAAGAGTGTTGGTGTAAGAAAAACCCTGTAAGTGCACTTGTTGCCCCTTGTGGAACAGCTAATTTTTCTACATCCAATGCATACACTTTATAGGTGTAGCTATGCTTGCGTCCTTCTGGTGGACATGGCCCAAGGTATCCGGGCTTCCCCATATCCGTATTACCTTCAATGGCTCCTTTGGGCAAAGTCGTTGAAGATAGTGAGTTACTAGTAAGAGGAATATCATGTACTACCCAGTGCCAAAAACCACTGCCAGTTGGTGCGTCATTGTCATACACTGTCACGGCAAAGCTTTTGGCTTTCTTAGGCGCATTTTGCCATTTAAGTTGTGGCCTAACATTACTCCCCTGACAACCAAAACTATTCCAGTATTGCTCACTCTTTATTGCCTGCCCTGGCTGTAAATCAGGGCTCGATAAACTAAATTCAGCCGCAAAACTGGCACTACTAAACAGCCCGCTGATCAGTAAAGTAACTACTGAGTTTGAAAAATTAACCATTTTTAGCCCTTATATTTTCAGTTAAAAAGTTACTTTTGATATGCTGGGTAATCGGTATAACCTTTGGCTGTACCGCCAAACAATGTACTCCCATCGGTAATCGTGTTTAGTGGCAGTTGCTCTTGAATACGATACGGTAAGTCTGGGTTGGCAATAAAACGACGACCGAATGCAATGTAATCGGCAAGACCTTGTTCAATAAGCTGCGCACCTGAATGCTCGGTATAATTACCGGCAACAATAATCGCGCCACTAAAATACTGACGAAGTGCGACTCTAAACTCTGGTGTTACGGTAGGTGCATCGTCCCAGTCCGCTTCGGCAAGATGAATATACGCAATACCAATTTGCTCAAATTGCTTTGCTGCCAATAAAATAGTGTCAATTGCTTCACTATCACCCATACCACGCTGAGTGATAAAAGGCGCTAATCTAATACCCACTTTATGAGCTCCAATGGCATTACTAATTGCGCCAATAATTTCACAGGCAAAACGAATACGGTTTTCTTGGCTACCGCCATATTCATCTGTGCGTTTATTCGCTGAACGTCTTAAAAACTGATCAATTAAATACCCGTTACCTCCATGTATTTCAACGCCATCGAAACCAGCCTCAATCGCGTTAATTGCCGCTTGCTTATAATCATTTACTATTTCTTTAATTTCTTTAACACTTAGTGCTCGTGGGGTTGGGCAGTCAAGCATCCGTCCTTCTCCATCATCGCCTACCACCCAAACTTGTGCATCTGGGGCAAGTGCAGATGGGGCAACTGGCGTTCCATCATGATGAAATGAAGAGTGCGACATTCGACCAACGTGCCAAAGTTGTAAAAATATTTTACCACCTTCTTTATGCACAGCTTGTGTTACTTGCTTCCAACCTTCGATTTGTTCTTGCGTGTAAATACCTGGCGTAAATGAGTAACCTTTGCCCTGAGCAGAAATTTGTGTTGCTTCAGAAATAATCAGCCCTGCAGTAGCACGCTGCGCATAATAAGTGGCCATCAGTTCAGTGGGAATATCACCCGGTTGCGCAGTTCGCGAACGGGTCATAGGTGCCATCACAATTCTATTTTGAGTGACCATGCCACCGAGGGTTTTAACTTCAAATAAGGATTCTATAGACATAACTAACTCTCTTATAAATAATGTTTATCTGGATTTAAATTAAATTTCATCACTACTAAATAGCATTTCGACCTTTATCTCTTCTGGTCCAGGTATAAAGACTTGCTGCTCTAATAGCTCTGGCACGGTTCGCTCAAAGTAGCTTATACCTGTTTGCGCTAAGCGACTTTTCAATCCTTGATAACCTATGCTACGAATCGCAATGTGATCTACCACTCCTCGGCCTTGGGTTTTGCTGTTTAATGCTGATAAGTAACCCTGTTGCGCTTTATTACCCGTGGCATTAACCAAATGAATCAAAGCAACATTATCACTGCCGTATAACCATGCCCCCTCGAAAGGGAAAGGCGGACGATACCCTTCAACTAGCCCAACTGAATTTATAAAGAACTGTCGCATCGCCTGGTAATCACAACTAGAAATTAATACATGATCTAAACGCATAAACTTTCTCTGTTGATAATGAGTACAACCAGTTTAACTATTTACTTAAATTTGATAATTGAGTTAATATCAAAAACACTATTCATTAATACTGAATTATAAAGAGTGAGGAACGATGGCTAAGATTGATGATATGCAGCTTTTTGTTCATGTGGTGCGCTCTGGCGGGCTTGCTGCAGCTGGGCGAAAAATTGGTTTATCGCCTGCGAGTATGACGGCACGTATCAACCAGCTTGAAAATCACTATCAAACCCGACTCTTAATACGTAATACTCGAAGTATTAAATTAACCGAGGCTGGAGAGCACTTTTTTCAAGGCTGTTTAAGAGTGATTGCTGAAATTGATGCCGCAGAGCAAAGTATTCAGCTTAGTAAAAACACTCTTTCGGGTAGTCTCAAAGTAACCGCACCCTCTGACTTTGGTAAACAGTTTGTTGCCCCTGCAATAGCTAAATTTGTAGCACTGAATCCACAAGTAAAACCACACCTACATTTAACCGATGGCTTAGTTAATCTAGTTGAAGAAGGCATTGATATTGCTATTCGCTTTGGAAACTTACCCGATAGTAATTTGATTAGCCGAATGATCAAAGCCAATAAACGTGTGTTATGTGCTTCAGCTGAATATTTAAAAATACATGGCCAACCTTTACAACCAAGCGATTTATTAAATCATCGCTGCTTAGTAATGGAGAGACTTGGTCAATCGATGCATGACTGGCATTTTAAAGACGAGGTAATTCGCGTACCTGTAGCTATGAGTAGCAGTGATGGTGCAGTGATCAGACAGTGGGCAATTAACGGTGCAGGTATTGCTCTAAAATCAATGGTAGATATTAATGATGATCTGACTAAGGGTAATTTAGTGACGCTACTTGATGACTATATTCTCGGTTTTAGTAATAAAGATAAACAGCAAGTTGGCTTACAGTTTCTTTACCCATCAAGGCAATTTCAGCCACGACAAGTTGCCGCATTTATGGATTTTTTTCAGCAGCAAATTTAAATAAACAGCCGACAAAATAAAACCTTGAAAGCATGCACTTCCAAGGTTTTATTTATAACGTTTGGCAGTTATAAAAATTAAGCCGTGCCACCTACTGTTAGGTTATCTATTTTCAGGCTTGGTTGGCCAACGCCTACTGGTACACTTTGACCGTCTTTACCACAAACACCGACGCCTTTATCAAGCGCTAAATCATTACCTACCATAGAGATTTGTTGCATAACCTCAGGGCCATTACCAATTAATGTTGCCCCTTTAATTGGCTGAGTAATTTTACCATTTTCAATTAAGTAAGCTTCTGAGGCACTAAACACAAACTTACCTGAGGTGATATCCACTTGGCCGCCACCAAAATTAGGAGCAAACACGCCTTTTTTAACCGTGCTGATAATATCAGCTTGGCTGTGCTCTCCACCTAACATGTAAGTGTTGGTCATACGTGGCATTGGTAAATGCGCGTATGACTCACGACGTGCGTTACCTGTTGGGTTTACCCCCATCAAACGCGCGTTCATTTTATCTTGCATATAGCCTTTTAAAATACCGTTTTCGATAAGTACGTTATAGGCTGCAGGCGTACCTTCGTCATCCACATTAAGTGAACCACGACGATCAGCCATAGTACCATCATCAACCACAGTACATAGCTCTGAAGCAACTTTTTGCCCTACTTTACCGCTAAACGCAGACGCGCCTTTACGGTTAAAGTCACCCTCGAGGCCATGGCCTACCGCTTCGTGTAACAACACACCTGGCCAGCCATTACCTAATACCACTTCCATAGTACCTGCAGGGGCATCAATAGCTTCTAAGTTTACTTTAGCTTGACGAACGGCTTCTTCTGCAAAACCCATCCAACGCGGCTTACCATCAACCAGCTCTTTAAAGTAACCATAATCTAGGCGCGCACCGCCACCAGCACCGCCACGTTCACGGCGACCATTTTTCTCTAGCAATACAGAGCAGTTTAAACGGATCAGTGGGCGAATATCGGTAGCAAAGGTGCCATCGCTAGCTGCAATTAATACTTCTTCGTATACCGCAGACATTGAGCTAATGACTTGCTCAGCATCTGGGGCTAATTCGCGAATATAGTTTTCAAGCTCACGTAACAAATTAACTTTATCGGTATCGCTCATGCTAGAAATTGGTTGATGTGGCGCGTACTGCTCTTTAGCAGCCACGTCACTAAATACTTTAACCGCTTTATCTTCACCTGCATCGGCAATACTACGTGCAGCAGTTGCGGCCTTATTTAGCGCTTCTAAATTAATTGCGTCTGAATACGAAAAACCAGTTTTTTCACCACTAACAGCCCGTACGCCAACACCACGTTCAACGTTATAAGACCCTTCTTTAACAAGGCCGTCTTCTAATACCCAAGACTCATGATGACTCGATTGAAAATAAAGGTCGGCATAATCAACTTTGTGCTGGTGAATATAAGCTAATGTTTTTTCGAGTTCTTCTCGATTTAGCTGGCTGTCGTGTAATAAATGCTGTTCAACCGAATTCATAATAATGGCTCTCTAAATCGTTGGTGAGATTGCAGCGGCATATCTCGTCTAATTTTGTGTAACTGGTTCAAATCTACGGTACAACTAATAAAACCAAGCCCTGTTGGTTTTTCACTTAATGTCTCACCCCAGGGCGATAACATCAGGCTGTGACCATAAGTTTGTCTACCGTTTTCATGTGTTCCATATTGCGCTGCAGCAATAACATAACACTGCGTTTCTATGGCACGTGCTGCCAGTAGCGGCTGCCAATGCGCTTTACCTGTTGGAACAGTAAACGCACTGGGTACTAATATAATTTCTGCGCCTTTACGAGCTAAGGCATTAAATAAACCAGCAAAGCGCAAATCATAACATACTGTTAAACCAATTTTACCAAAGGGAGAATCAACAACCACAATCTCATCGCCCGCTTGAGTAAAGTCGGACTCTCGGTAGCTGCCGGTCTGGTCATCTACCTCAACATCAAATAAATGTATTTTGTTATAGCTTGCAACAATATCGCCTTGGTTATTAAACAAGTGTGAGGCAGCGTAATACTTATGTTGGTCATAGGGCTCTGGCATGGTGCCAGCATTTAACCAAATATTGTGTTTACGACACAATTCACTAATTTGCTGTTTATATTGCTCAATACGCTGTGACACTAACAACGTATCACCAGCGTGTTTACTAAACACTAAAAACGCTTCTGGTAAACATACTAACAAAGGCCGCGTGCTTGGTAATTCAGCTAACGCTTGCTTTAAAGCTGCAATGTTATCATCAGGGTTAAAGCCTGAGCACATTTGCAATGCGATAATCGCAGGAGATGAGTTTATGCGTTGTTTATTCATTGCGCGGCGCTAACCTCAGCATCTTTGAGTTTTAACTCTGAGGATGCTCGCGGCTGATTTTGTGCTGCTTGTGGCAAGGTCACCTCTCGGCTCTTACGATCTAACTCTTGTACCTGAGGATCGTTCATTTTACCCGTCACTTTAAAGTTGATCTCTGAGATCACTCGCGCAGAATGAATTACTTTATCAATTGCTAAAGCTGCAAGCCCCGTTACTGGGTTAACCATCCAAGCCACAATTACTGGAATACTCGACGTTACTTGCGGTGCTACTGCTAAGTCGTAGTCAATTTCGAGAGTATTTAAATTTGCATACCCTTTAATCGAGAGATCGGCAGGCACCCCATCCATTTTAGTATCTTGGGTATAGGCAATGCCCTTATCTATCTGCATCGTACCTTTCATGCTGTTATAGAAAAAACCTTTAGAAAATACATCTCTAAAATCAAGTTTTAGCTTACGCACTAATGAATCAAGGCTCAGTAATGAAAATACCCGTGCGCCTCCATCACTCACCTCAGTTAAATGGCCCTCGCCTAAATCCCAACTAATTTCACCGTCTAAACTAGCAATGTCTAAGTTATAAGGTGCCGCTTGCCAATTTAGTTGATAATTTAGATTCGCGTTTGAGTCTTTAATAGTAGTGGTGATATCAAATTCATTAAATAAAGCGCCAATATCATCACTTTTAAGTTCGCCGCTCATTGCTGTTAGGCCATTTTGCCACTGCCCTTTAGTACGTAATATATGATCGCCCTTATCAACTACTAGCTCAGAAATAAGCAGTTTTTTACCATCACCTAATAATGAGGCGCTGACTTTATCTAGCTGATAATGGCTGATCTTACAATCGGCACATTCAAACTCAATAGCAGGCAAATTTGTAAGCCATGCAAGTTGTTCAGGAGATGATTTTTCGCTCGGTTGCTCTGTTTCGGCCTCTAAAAAATTAAGCCTTAAATAGTCACTGTTTATTCGAATCGGCTGACTTGATTGCTCGCTGGGAATGAACACTTCTGCTCGTAATTCTTTAGCATTGAGCTTTAATTGCAAGTTATTATTTAAGGGCGATAAACGCATATCAAAATCATTAAACTGCATGCCACTCACATTAAAAGAGTTAATATTCGCAACAACCTCATACAAAGGCGGCATAATACCTGGCGATGCACTCTCTGGCTGCGCTTTAGCTGCATTAATAATTTGATCAATTAAATCAATCCAAGGTAATAACTCACTTTGCGCTAAGTTAATACTTACCGCTAAATCTTGCGCGTTAAGCCCTAAATCTTTGTTACCGATTATAAAGTGGGCGTTATTAAACTGTGATTTAGCATTGTCTAGAATGGCATTAAAATACACTAGCTGATCAACGTTTGCGGTGATCAAGTTAGATATATCATCACCTTGAATAACTGCACGCAGTGGCCAAGCTTGCTCACTACTTTTTGTATATGCTCCAGGCAAAGAACTACTTAAGCCAATAAGTGGCGATTCAACTTGGGCACGATAGTTAAACCCTTGCTCGGTAAAATTAAGCTCCAAAGCAATATCAACATCACTTTGCCCACTTAAGTAACCATTTAAAATGCCTTGCCCACGGTTTATAAGTGTTTGCGAATCAAGCTGAGCATTTATATTTATATTAGCGCGATAATCCTCTGCGTTTGCGTCACTATTGTAGTTAATAGTTAATGGCATACCCAGCCATGAAGCCGTTGCATTAGTGAGATTTATTTGTTGGTTATTAAAGCTAAGTTCGCCCTTTAAATGCTCAAGAGAAATACCAGGTGCAGAAATGTAGAGAGGTGAGTCGAGTAAATTAACCTTACCACTGACACTGGCTCCCCCCTCAAATTGTGAACCTATTAGTAATTCAATATTTGCACTTGCAAGCCCCTGTCCTTGCACAACATTAAAAATATCAGCTAATGGATTTGCTAAAGGCGTAGCGGCAAAAAAATCGTGCATTTTTTCAAGCTCAGCTTGCTTATCAATATTAACCACCAACGGCGCATCACCCATTAAGTCATCAATACTCACATGTACACTGCTGCCAACATCAAGGTTTACCAGTTGGCCTTGCTGACTATATATATCCATTCGCTCATTAGCAAAATGCAGTTTTACATTGGCATTAGTAACTGCTGGCCAATCGGGATCGAATTGGTAGGTGGCATTATCTATTTGTGCTATTACATCAAACTGCCCTGAACCATCGTCAAATGGAAAGCCTGATAGTGGGCCAGAAAATAACACCTGAGTATTTGATACTTCACCTGCTTTTATTGCACCATTTAAATAACTAACTAACTCAGGGCTCATTAACGTTAAAGGAAAATAGTGACCAGCAATACTGGCATCAGGTGCAAACGCTTCAGCATATAAATCTAAGCGTGGCGTATCACCCAAACTCAGCTGCATTTGTGCGCTTAAAGTCACCTCATTGTTATCAAACCACAGGTTATCACTGCTTATGTACCAATCGCCTGAGCGCTTAGCTAAATCTAGCTCAATATTTAATTGGTTATAATCAATATTATTACTAAAACTAGCGCCTGTAATTAAACGGCTGTTCTCACCAAAAATCGCAATGCGACCATACTGTTGATTAACCAGCCCATTAACTCTTAAAGATTGAGCGGCAGGTACGGCGTTTTTTTCTTGCCAGCTAATTTCGTCAGCATCAAACCATAGTTGCCATTGCTTTGTATCTGCAAACTCAAGGTACGCAGTCTTTATTTGTCCGCTAGGTTGGCGTGCTAAAAAAGGGGCTAGGTCGGTAAAATTAGTCAACTCAGCTAAATCACTCAATAGCGCTAAATCAAGCTGCTGTAGCCATACTTTATTTTGCTTACCCAATAAGGCTTCAAATTCAAGGCTTGGCCATGTGGTTTCACCCGTACTAAATGCTAAGCCCGTGCTTTTTAATCGCCAGCTATTTTGCTCTGGGTATAAATGAAATCCCCCTTCACTTAGGCTTACCTTTTGTGTTTGCTCATTGAGTTGCCAATTTACCGCGCTCGGTAACCACTGAACTTTTACGTCACTCACTAGACCTTGCTCTAATCTAAGCCAAGCTTGTAAATTTAAATCGCTATGTAGTTGCTGCTTTTGAGTATTAATATATTGCGCTAGCCAATTTGACACATCAACCTGATTAGCCTGCACATACAAATCACCAACCATTTGCTCTAAGGTTTCCCCCTTAAGTGCAATGCGCGCATCAAAATTCCCTACCGAAATACCCGGTAATGCTAGACTACCGCTACCAAGGTGTTGTTTATCTTGGTTTTGCCATACAATGTTTTCTAATAACAGTTTACGTTCTTTGTTATCTTCTAAAACAAAATTGATACTGGAGTTTTCTATTGCAAAATGACCGGTTTCACCTAAAAACAGCCCTTCTATTAACTCTTTTTGTTCAAATGACACATCGTCTTGATTACCTACAAATAAATTCGCGACATTAACCTTGGTATGAAAACCATTGATGACAAAGTAATTCGACTTAAGTTGAAGGGACTTTAGACTTTCCCAAAGGTTTAGCTCTAAACTGGTTTTCGCAATAGTTAAAGAAATAGGGGCGGTTTGGTTGTCTTTAAATGATAATTCTTCGAGCACTAAGGCAGGGCCATTACCTTGCCAACTTGCCGATATAGCGCCTATCGATAGGCTAATATCAAACTTGCTATCAAGATAATTTTCTATCTCGCCTTTATAGTCATTTGCGTAGGGTAAGGTGTATTTTAAAATAGAAACAATGACGGCCAGTAGCACCAAAATTACAGCACTTATTTGCCATAATTTGCGCACACAAAAGAAACAGGCCGCTTTAAATTTCATTACATCATTACCACATCAAACTGCTCTTGGCTGTATAAGCTCTCTGTTTGAATATTAACTTGCTTACCAATAAATAACTCTAACTCTGCAAGGTTATGATATTCGTCATTTAATAGCGCTTCACATACTGCAGGAGATGCATAAACTACAAACTTATCAGCTGCATAAGCGCGGTTAACACGTACTATCTCACGAAGGATTTCATAGCATACGGTCTCAACCGTTTTTTGAGAGCCTCGCCCTGAACATGCAGGACATACATCACACAGTATATGCTCCAAACTTTCGCGAGTTCGCTTGCGGGTCATTTCAACCAGTCCCAATGCTGATAAACCATTAATGTTGGCTTTAGCACGATCTTTAGCGAGCGCAGACTCTAATGAGTGCATTACCCGGCGTTTGTGCTCATCGCTCACCATATCAATAAAGTCGATAATAATAATACCGCCCAAATTGCGCAGCCTTAGTTGACGGGCAATAGCAGAGGTTGCTTCAACATTGGTGTTAAAAATAGTTTCTTCAAGGTTACGGTGACCAACAAATGCACCGGTATTAACATCAACCGTGGTCATTGCTTCGGTTTGATCTATGATCAAGTACCCGCCAGACTTTAAAGTCACCTTACGATGCAACGCCTTTTGAATTTCACTTTCTACATCAAATAAATCAAAAATGGGGCGCTCGCCCGGATAATACTCAAGTACTTGTGATAATAACGGTACAAATTCTTCAGTAAACAGCTTAAGCTCTTGATAGGTAAGCTTAGAGTCAACACGAATGCGCTCCATATCTTCGCCCACGTAATCACGTAATGTTCTAAAAGCCAGCGTAAGATCTTCATGCAGAATACTCGCTTTGCTGGTTTTACGGCGCTTAGAAACTATTTTATCCCACAGCTTTTTTAAAAATGCAGCATCGTGACGAAGCTCTACTTCACTTGCGCCTTCTGCGGCAGTTCTAACAATAAAGCTACCGTTTTCATCACCATATTCAGCAACAATTTTTTTAAGCCTAGCGCGTTCCTCTTCCGTTTCGATACGTTGACTCACACCAACATGCGTCGCATCTGGCATAAATACTAAATAGCGTGACGGTATAGTAATATCAGTGGTTAAGCGAGCACCTTTACTGCCCAGTGGGTCTTTAACCACTTGCACCATAATGTACTGACCCTGGCGAACAAGCTCACGAATATCTTGGACTTTTTTAATTGGCTCGTCGTCAACACCTTCAACAATAGAAGCACTATTGACGATATCTGAAGCGTGCAAAAAGGCGGCTTTCTCTAAGCCTATATCAACAAAAGCGGCTTGCATTCCAGGTAGCACGCGACTTATTTTACCTAAGTAAATATTGCCTACTATGCCTAAATTACCAATACGCTCTAGCTGAATTTCTTGTAATACACCGTTTTCGATTAGGGCAACGCGACTTTCACTCGGCGTGACATTGATCAGTAGTTCTGTACTCATGCTACCCTCTTAAGAATGTATGTAATAATTGTTCTGTCTCATATAAAGGTAAGCCTACAACGGCAAAATAGCTACCCGAAATATGCGTTACAAAGCGTCCGCCTAACCCTTGAATACCATAACCACCGGCTTTATCTTGAGGCTCGCCCGTTTGCCAGTAAGCGTCTATTTCTTCATCACTGAGTATTTTAAAAGTAACATCAGTACTGACAACACAACTCATTACTTTTTCTGGTGTGGCAAAAGCGATAGCAGTTAACACTTGGTGTGTATTTCCTGATAAACGTTTTAAGGTGTGAGTAAAGTCTTCTTTATCTCGTGGCTTGCATAATGATTGATTATCCATCACTACCACGGTATCACTACCTAGAACAGGCCGATCGGTATATCCTTGTTTTACGCCCATTTGTGCCTTTAAACGCGCTAAACGTTCGACATAATCATATGGGAGTTCGTTAGCGAGCTGGCTTTCATCGGCATCAACACTAAATTGTGAAAACTCGATACCCAACTGGGTTAAAAGCTCTTTACGGCGGGGAGACGCGGAGGCTAAATATACTGCGCAAGTCATTATCTGATCCTAAAGTGTCTACGGTATTTTCTAAGTAGTAAAAATACCCATATCCAACTCAACATGCCTGTTAATACAGGCCATAAGTAATGTGGGCTAAAATAAACGCCAAGTAAAAAATGATTTAACCAAAACTGCATTAAATGATAAAGCGTTAAAAATAAGCCAATTAAAAGGCTTTGTTGCCACAATGAAAAATTGCGAATTTTTTGAAAGTTACTTGCCGTAACAAAAATACACACCGAGTAGGTTAATGAGTTTACACCTAAAGAAGAACCGGTCGCTAAATCAATCACTAATCCAACAACCCAAGCCGTACCTATGTTTAAGCGATGCGGTAAAGCCAAAGACCAGTACATAAGTACCAGCAGCACCCAGTCAGGGCGAAATGGTTCAAGTGAAAAGGGTAACGGCATCAAAGCCATTACCAATGCAAAGAAAATACTTAACGCAATTAATAGCATATGGCGATTAATCATCTCCCATCAACTCCTGCTGATTTAGCCATAACACGACTAATAATCGAATTCGGTCTAATTGAGCTATAGGTTCAGCAAATACTTGCGCAAAAGGTTGTCCTTCATCACGGGTTATTTCGGTGATCACCGCTACCGGATAGCCCTCAGGAAACGTACCACCAAGGCCAGAGGTAACCAACACATCGCCAATACGTACATCTAAACTATGCGGCACATGCGACAGTTTCAGTACGTTAATTTTACCAATACCTTCAACCACTGTTCGCACGTCATTACGTAAAATACGTACAGGCGTAGCATGGGTGGTATCGGTAATTAATAATACTCTTGAAGTAGTTGAGCCCACTTTAGTCAACTGCCCCACAAGTCCCATATCATCAATCACTGCTTGGCTTTCACTTAAACCATCGGTGGTTCCTCGATTTATCACCACTTGGTGGCTATAAGGATTTGAGTGAACAGAAAGTACTTGAGCAATAATTTTACGATTGGTGTGTTTTGAGGACGAGCCCATTAAGGCTCGTAATTTTTGATTTTCTTTTGCTAAGAATTCATATTGCTGAATTTGCTCGCTCTGCAATATTTGCTTTTTTTTCAGGGCTTCATTTTCAGTTTGTAACTGTTCGCGGGTGTGCAAGCTCTTAGCGCTAAAGCTAAATACTTCGTAAGGTAGATTGGCAACATAAATGAGCGGACTAACTAAGGTATTCAAACTGGTGCGAATATTCTCACCGCCCTTAGTGTATCTATCCCCAAGGATCAATACGATACTCAAAAGCACTGCGACAAAAAGTCGCAGTTGCAAAGAGATTGTTTTTTCAAACATTGATTTCATTAATCGTAACTAAAAACGTCACCACCGTGCACATCAATCATCTCAAGCGCTTTACCGCCGCCACGAGCAACACATGTAAGTGGATCATCAGCAACAACTACTGGAATGCCTGTTTCTTCCATGAGTAGGCGATCTAAATCTTTTAGTAATGCGCCACCGCCAGTTAACACCATGCCATGTGCTGAAATATCAGATGCCAGCTCAGGTGGTGACTGTTCAAGTGCAACCATGACAGCGCTTACAATACCCATTAGCGGCTCTTGTAATGCTTCTAAAATTTCATGCGAGTTAAGTGTGAACGAACGAGGAACACCTTCTGCAAGGTTACGACCACGCACTTCTATTTCTACTGGATCGTCTGTTTTAAATGCAGAACCAATTTGGTGTTTAATATTCTCAGCCGTGGCTTCACCAATTAAGCTACCAAAGTTACGACGTACATAATTAATAATGGCTTCATCAAACTTGTCGCCACCAATACGAACAGATGACGAATAAACAACACCATTGAGTGAAATTATAGCCACTTCGGTTGTACCGCCACCAATATCAACAACCATAGAGCCCGTTGCTTCAGATACTGGTAAGCCTGCACCAATTGCAGCAGCCATAGGCTCTTCAATTAAGTAAACTTCACGAGCACCTGCCCCCATCGCTGATTCGCGAATAGCACGCTTTTCAACCTGTGTAGCGCCACAAGGAACACAAATAAGTACACGTGGGCTTGGTCGCATAAAGTTATTGTTGTGCACTTGCTTAATAAAGTGCTGTAGCATTTTTTCGGTCACATAAAAATCAGCAATCACGCCATCTTTCATCGGACGAATAGCTTTAATATTACCAGGTGTACGCCCCAACATTTGCTTAGCTTCTGTACCTACAGATGCAACACTTTTAGGCCCACCAGCACGCTCTTGACGAATAGCAACAACTGAAGGTTCGTTTAATACAATCCCTTCTTCTTTTACATAAATTAGTGTGTTGGCTGTACCTAAATCGATCGATAGATCGTTTGAAAAAATACCACGGAGTTTTTTAAACATGAGGCTGGATGACCTTTGAAATTCGTTCTTATTTTAGTTGCGCTTACTTTAACATTCTCAATGTAATGAGCAATATAAAGCGCAGCCGTCTTTGTAATCATTAAAAAGAGGAAGCGTGTGCTTCCTCATTAAATATTATTGTTCGCTCATTAAGCGAAAGCCAATGTAATTAGCTCTAAAATCTGGCGCTAGGATTAAACGCGTTGAGGCACGAGCGAGGCTAGGAGCAAAGTTCCATGCGCCGCCACGAACCACAGCATTTTTTTTATTCTCTGTGCTACTAGTCCATTCCCATACATTGCCCACTGTATCGTATAAGCCAAATGCATTTGCAGAAAAAGACCCTACCGGAGCGGTGCGTTTGTTTGACCATTCGCTACCACACCAACCACAGTTTGCTAAGTTTTTACCAATTTCGTTACCCCAAGGGTACTCAGTATCTGTACCTGCACGCGCAGCATATTCCCACTCAACCTCAGTTGGCAGACGATACACTTGTGCTGTTTTATCAGAAAACCATTCTGCGTAAGCCGTAGCATCATTTTTTGTCAAACACACAGCTGGAAAATCATTTGTTTGCTCAAACCCTGGAGCTCGCCAATTTAAGCTCGCTTCCCAAACGGGTTCTCCATTTAGATAATAAGCACAGCCTTTGCCTTTTTCAGCTTCAGTCTTGTATTGTGTCTCGTTTACAAACTTCTCAAATGCGCCAACAGTGACTTCTTTACTTTGCATGACAAAAGATTCACTAATCGTTTTTTCAACAACAGGACGCTCGTTTTCCAGTCCATTGCCGTTAATATCGCCCATTTTAAATGTGCCAACAGGGATTATTACGGCTGACGAATCCACTGTTGGTGGCTGCGTATCAACTTCCATTCCCTTAGGACAATCTGCTTGTATTATTTGCTCTCGCTTTTTAGTCGGTGCAGCAATCGACTCTGACTTTTTTTCTAACTTAGCAAAAAGCGTGCGTGTCTTTTTTAAGTCAATACGTGCTTTATAAGGGATGTAACCCTCTTTGCGTATTTCTAATTTATGCAAACCACGCGGTAATCTTGTTACTAAGCGAGTTGAACCTACACTAATGTCGTTAATAAAAACTTCATCACCATGTACGTTAGAACGCAAAGTTAACTGAATTAACTGATCTTTCTTTTGTTCAGCGACCACTTTAGGCTTTTTATTAACTATTTTAGCGACCGCTTTATTATCCGTATTATCGCTGAATGTTAACTGACTATCAGAAAAAGTAGTGCTATAAGCTGGCTGATAAGTATTTGTCAGCGGGGTACCATACTCTGAACAAAAACTGTTATTTACACTTAATAAGTGACATAAACGACTACTGTTTACATCCCCACGCATAGTAACGCTTAAATTGACGTTGTAATCACCTTGGCCGCTAAATGCACTCTTAATCACGTGACTACTTAAAATCTGTACTTGTGCCCCTGACATGTCTCGCTTAGGTTCAACCAGACGTTTTTCTGTAAGGTTTTCAAAAATTTGATCTAAAAAGCGATTAGTGGCTTTTTTCAGCCCCATCTGCTGGCCGCGTTGTTCACATGCAGCGAGTGTTTCAGTACGCTTACAATTAAGGGTATGATCGACCTCGAGCGTTCCCTCGCGGGTAAACTCATTGCGCAGTCGCTCTACACGCGCAGTAGTGTATTGCACTTTTAAACTTTCGATGGTGTTCTGAAGTGCATGTTTATCAGCGCGAATTTGCTCAATATCTTTTAGATGGGATGCAATTGCCGCCAATTGCATAGAAATATCATTTTTATTTTGTTCTTGATCAACAACGGCTTTTTGATAACGCGATTGTGCAGAAGTAATATCAAGCGACGGGTTATCAATTAAGCGTCGGTACATATCATTCATCGCATCTAACGCTTGATTTTTTTCTTTATCAAGTTGTGTTGAACGCGCTCTTAGCAGTTCAAGTTGGGTTTGAAGCTGATTTTCTTCTTGTAAATATTTATCGAGCATCGTTGTTGAACGAGTGTATTCTGTTTGTTTCGTATTAATCTCTGATTCAATTCTGTTTACAGTAGTTGTATCTTGTGCAAATACTGTGCTGGCAAAAAAGCTAGCAGAAATTAACAGAGATAAAGGAGCAATTCGCATATATTCCAGTCCCAAAAAAGCGGCAATTATTTGGTTATTATTATTTTTTATAATAAAACCTTATGCTATGTACTTGAAGCACAAAACACAAGCTTTGTTCATTTATTATCTCAGTTTACAACTATTATCCCGTTTCATGCCAGTAAATAACCGTTTCATTTGTACTAAATAGCTAATTTATTTAACAACATCGATATTTATCTGCCATTTACGCCCAAAAGATACCAATTTAACGGCGTATTCATATTTTTTAATTTGCTTAAGTAATAAAATTTAAGTCAAAATAACGCTATTAACCAGCACATTCACCATGTAACTAATAAAAAAGAGTGATAATGCCAATACCATTCAATATTAATGAACATAGTTATTTACAACCAATTAGTAACAAATTGCTAGCAGAAAAAAACATTACGTTAAACATTAAGCGTGATGATTTATTGCACCCTGTTATTAGTGGTAATAAATGGCGTAAGCTCAAATACAATTTAGCTCGCATGCAACAACAAGGCAAAACAGAGTTACTGACCTTTGGTGGCGCTTTTTCGAATCATATTCACGCGTGTGCAGCCGCAGGAAAAGAATTTAACCTAGTAACTCACGCAATTGTGCGCGGACCTGAACTTGACCTCAATAATCCAACGTTAAAATTTGCAAAGCAATGTGGCATGCAATTACATGTAGTTAATCGATTAGAATACCGACAACGAAATGATAAAGCATACTTATCGGCATTACAGGCTCGATTTCCCAATGCGTATATTCTGCCTGAAGGAGGCACTAACGAATTTGCTTTAGAGGGATGTAAAGAACTCGCCCAAAGTTTACCTGAGCACGACTACTTAATCTGTCCTACTGGCAGTGGTGGAACATTGGCGGGCTTAATAGAGGGCAGCTCAAATAAAAGCACCCTACTAGGTATTGCCGTTTTAAAGCAAGCCGACTACCTGAGAGACGAAATACGAGCCCTTAGCCCTAGAGCTAAATCACAAAGTAATTGGCAATTACTTACACAATTTCATGATGGCGGATATGGTCGTTTTACCTCTGAACTGTGGCAGTTTTGCCAATATATGTTGCAACAATATCAGTTACCACTTGAGCCTATTTACAGCGGTAAAATGATGTATGCACTTTGGCAGCTCATTAACAACGACTACTTTCCCTCTGGCAGCAAAATTATTGCAATTCATACAGGTGGGCTGCAAGGTTTAGACGGGCTAAAATATCGTGGACTTGTTTAATTAGCTAATGAAATGCAACTTGAGTGAAGTCGGGTAATAATCCAGAAAAATACCCCCCTTGTGCAGTACTAACACCTATCGCTTTTAAAAATTGCAGTTCCTGATACGTTTCTACACTTGAGGCCACCACCGGCAGACTCAATAATTTGCCAATATGCACAATTCCCCTGACAGATTTCTGCTGGAAATAATTATGATCTATTCCATGAACAAGTTCATAGGCCAAATTAAGCCCCACGATTTGCTTATTATGGGTGAAGTTAAATATACTTTTACTACTTCTAACTTCATCTATAACGATATTAAAGTTGAGCGCTGTTATGGCCGAAAAAGCAGCTTGCAATCGATCTTGGTTATTTAAGAAATCAGCCTCATTTATCAAAAACTGTAACGTATGCACGCTTTTCAATTCACTCATATGTTTACTTAGCCAAACCCAAAACTCACTATTAAACCAACTTTTAGGATGCAATTTAATACTAATAACAGACGATGACTTTTCTATTAACAGCAGTTTTTTAACTTGCATAACAACTGCTTGGTCTAGTAATAGCGCCTCACCCTCATTGTAAAACTGACTTATATAATCTTGATTAAATAGTTGTTTATTTGTCTTATCGCTACTTTTAATTAAAACATGATGTTTAATAATAATGCCACTATCCAACTCGTATACAGGTTGAAATAAAATCGCTAATTTTTGCTTTTCAATTCCCTGCTTGACCAAATTTTCATCAGCCACCTTAAGGTGACTGCAATTGAGTGCCAATTGATGATAATGCTTCACTCTACTTTGCATTGATAGTGTGAGTGACGATCTGGCAAGCTGATACACCATTACCTGATCAGCATTCGAGTAGTAAGTACACACACCTAACTTTATACTCTCGTCAGCCACTCTAGGGGCTAAAATATAGGCTGCGTTAAGCATGCATTGATGTAAATGTTTAGCACAATTTGCTCTCTCAATCGCACTAACCCCTTTGAGAGTAAAAGCAAAATTACCCGCTGTTAATAACTTAACGGATATTACAGCCGTATTGGTAAAATCTTTTGCTAGTAATACTTTAAGAGTCGCTTGTAAGTCCGTATTTATATCAAAATGACATTCGCATTGAATGAGTGCAAATATATTATAGCCAATTGTTTTCTGCTCCTTGGCTGCTGTCTTTAATACCGATAGTGAAGGCATTGTTTTAGGCGTATAACACACTTTTTTATAGCCATCGCTTTGGTTACGCTTTAATACCATTGAGTTATTTACTCTCGTTTTGAGTAATATAGCGCGCCTAACAGCAAAAATTATGACCAAAATAAACACATTCATTATTATAAATAGGTCACTGTAGGCATACCAAAGAGGCCATGAATATAACAAAACCCCTTTTGAATTAGAGCTGAAGTATTGCTTTTGCTGCTTAACATAAACAGAAACTTTATCTGGAGCTAGGGTAAAAGGTGTATTTGTTAAAAGTTGTTGCTTATTCACTAGTGGCTGCTGTAATTGCTTAGCGAGTTCTATACCTGTTTGCTTATTTTGATATTGTAAAACTAAATTTAAACCACTATTAAAAATAACAAATAGCATAAAACACAGAGCGTAAAATAAGGCACTAGCGTAATTGGTAAACTGAGACTGACTGGCTTTCATAACTTACCCGCTCATTAAATAAGTTATTAAAGTGTTGTCTACTATTTGCAATTGCACAAGCCAATCATAAAAGTTTAGTAGCTGTTTTATTATTAATACTTAATGTTTATAAACATTATATTTAGTCATAAGTAATCGCTGCATCTTATTGGCACAGGTGGGAGGTTTGTTACAAATTAAACAGATTGACGTTACTATGCTTTGTAAACCTTAAAACAATGTATAAATTTTAAATGAGGATTATTCACTCATTTAAAGATAAGCGAAAGGTATGGAAACTAGTCTCAATAAAAAAGCCCTGATTACTCAGGGCTCTTTTTTAAACATTTTTATCTTTGTCTTTGGCTAAAACGGAATATCGTCATCAAAGTCGATTGTTGGTTCCATAGGGTTTGATGCGCCACCTTGCGGTGCATTTTGCGGCTTAGGAGCAAACCCGCCTTGCTGTTGTGGTGCATTATTTTGCTGAGGTGCAAAGCCACCTTGTTGCTGTGGAGCATAACTGCCTTGCTGACTATTCTGGCCTTGGTTATTTTGACCATAGCTACCGCTTTGCTGTCCGCCTTGGTTACCTTGATAACCGCCACTTTGTTGACCACCTTGGTTACCTTGATAACCGCCACTTTGTTGACCACCTTGGTTACCTTGATAGCCACCGCTTTGTTGGTCGCCACCGCGTGCACCTAACATTTGCATTTGACCTGTAAAACCATCAACAACAATTTCTGTGGTGTATTTTTCTTGGCCCTGTTGGTCAGTCCATTTACGAGTTTGAAGCTTACCTTCTACGTAAATTTGTGAACCCTTGCGGCAGTATTCGCCTACAATTTCAGCTAATTTGCCAAAAAATACCACACGGTGCCACTCAGTTTTATCAACCATTTGGCCAGTGTTTTTATCTTTATAGCTGTCTGAAGTTGCTAAGGTAATATTTGCTACACCATTACCATTAGGCATGTAACGAACTTCAGGATCTTGCCCTAAATTACCAACCAAAATTACTTTGTTCACACCGCGTGCCATGGAACCATCTCCTATAAACGTTAGATTAAACCAGCCACTCTTCGGGCTTGGTCTAGGTCAAATTCTTTATCATTAATCTTTAAGTAGCTTCGACTTTCATCGCGAACTACGGTTGCTTCTATTACGCCGGGTAAAGCAACTAACTGAGAAGCTAGTGTTTGTGCCTGCTCTTCAGAATCTAATTGGGTCATTAAACTAATAACTTTGCTTTTCGGTGGGACTTGCATTTTCCACGCAATAATAAGCCATATTACCCCAACAAGTGCCGCCGCCGCAAACACAGCTTGCGTACTGGTGGTTTGTGCTACATACCCACCCAACATACCGCCTAAAAAAGCACCTAAGAACTGGCTAGATGAATACCCACCCATAGCGGAGCCCTTTTGGCTTGCAGGCGCAATACGAGACACAAGAGCCGGCATAGTGGCTTCTAAAAAGTTAAAAGCAACAAAATATAACAGCATACAAACCGCAATGCCAACAACGCTATTGGCCCATATCGACATACTTAACATACTGACTATTAAGACCATCACTGAACTAATAAAGGCTTGTTTTTCTTTCTCTTTTTTAATTGCCACTATCATTACCGGCACCATCAAAAAAAACGCTAAAAATAAAACCGGGATATAAAGCTGCCAATGGTTTTCAGCCACAAGTCCATCTTTAATTAGTTGACTTGGCAATACTACAAAAATAGTCGTCAATGTTAAATGCAGCAATAATACACCTGCATTTAGACGCGCAAGCTGCGGATGTTTAATTAGCTTTTTAATGTCACTAAAGCTGGCAAGTGTATCGCCTTTAGGGGCTTTATTTATTGCACTAGGCACCAGCATAGTGACAATAAAAATTCCTAATACAGCCAGTATAGCAGTTAACCAAAACACTCCGGCTATACCCCATGAAGCTGCCACAATTGGCCCAAGTAGCATAGCGAAGGCGAAGCTCATACCGATGCTCATGCCAATCACTGCCATGACTTTTGGTCGTTGTTCGTCACGGCTTAAGTCTGATGCAAACGCTAAAAGTGCGCTGGCGATAGCACCCATACCTTGTAAGGCACGTCCTACCGTCACCATTTGTATAGACTCGGCCAAAGCAGCAATCACTGAGCCTAAAGCAAATACAAGTAAACCACCTACAATCACTTTTTTACGGCCAATTTTATCGGATAGTCTTCCCATTGGGATTTGTAATACGGCCTGCGTTAAACCATACGCACCAATTGCAAAACCTATCCATATAGGTGAAAAGCCTTCAAGCGATTGACCATAAATAGCTAAAACAGGCATCAGCATAAACAAGCCAAGCATTCTAAATGCAAACACACTCGCTAACGATACGGCGGCGCGTTTCTCTCGTGAATTAAGTGAAGATGCGGTCATTATTTGCGTGATCTTACTGTGTGAAAAAATTAGGCAAGGATTCTATCACAAGCTTGGCAATAATTAATCGTCTATAACTAAGGATTTTTTCAATGATCAAGGATTAATATTGCAGCGTATTATGCGATACTGAACAAATAATTTTGGCAATAAACGAGATAGCATGGAAAACATTGAAGTCCGAGGCGCCCGCACGCACAATTTAAAAGACATCAGCCTAACCATCCCACGTGATAAACTAATTGTTATCACTGGCTTATCTGGTTCAGGAAAGTCATCACTTGCATTTGATACGCTATATGCAGAAGGGCAACGCCGGTATGTTGAATCACTCTCTGCTTATGCAAGGCAGTTTTTGTCATTAATGGAAAAACCTGACGTAGATCATATTGAAGGCCTTTCCCCTGCTATTTCCATTGAACAAAAATCAACCTCGCATAATCCCCGTTCAACCGTGGGAACCATTACTGAAATCTACGATTACCTGCGTTTAATGTTTGCACGGGTTGGCGAACCTCGCTGTCCAACTCATGATCTTCCTTTAGCAGCGCAAACAATTAGTCAAATGGTCGATACCGCATTAGCGCTGCCTGAAGGCACTAAGTTAATGCTACTTGCTCCTGTTGTTAAAGACCGTAAAGGTGAGCATGTAAAACTATTAGAACAGCTTGCCAGTCAAGGTTACATTCGCGCTCGTATAGATGGTGAAGTATGCGACTTATCCGATCCACCACCGCTTGATTTACATAAAAAGCATACTATTGAAGTCGTGGTGGATCGCTTTAAAGTCAAAGACGGCCAGCAACAACGTCTTGCGGAATCATTCGAAACGGCACTAGAAATGTCAGGCGGCGTTGCCAACATTGCTTTTATGGACGATAGCAGTGCTGAAGAAATGCTGTTTTCAGCAAATTTTGCTTGCCCAACCTGTGGCTATGCGATGACCGAACTTGAACCGCGTTTATTTTCGTTCAATAACCCTGCAGGAGCTTGTCAAAGCTGTGATGGTTTAGGCGTAAGACAATACTTTGACCCTAATCGCGTGGTTCATAACCCTGAAATAAGTTTAGCTGGCGGTGCAATTAAAGGCTGGGATAAACGCAGCTTTTACTATTATCAAATGTTGCAAGCAGTTGCACAGCATTACGATTTTGATTTAGATGTTCCTTATCAAGAGCTTGCAAAAGAACATAAAAAAATTATTTTAGATGGCTCTGGTGATACTAAAATTGCATTTAATTATCGTAATGACCGCGGTGATTTAATTACACGTAATCATGTATTTGAAGGCGTGTTAAACAATATGAACCGCCGCTACCGTGAAACTGAGTCAAACTCAGTGCGTGAAGAACTAGCCAAATATCAAACCAGCCAAGCCTGCCCTAGTTGTAAAGGCTCACGTTTGCGCCAAGAAGCACGCAATGTATTTATTGGTCAAACTAACTTGCCAACCATTACGCATATGAGTATTGGTGAGGCGATGAGCTTTTTTGAAGGTTTGCATTTAACTGGGCAAAAAGGCCAAATCGCCGAAAAAATTCTAAAAGAAATTCGCGATCGCCTATCGTTCTTAATAAATGTAGGTCTAAATTACTTATCACTTGAGCGCAGCGCCGACACACTTTCAGGCGGTGAGGCACAGCGTATTCGCTTAGCGAGTCAAATTGGTGCTGGGTTAGTGGGTGTTATGTATGTACTGGATGAACCTTCAATTGGTTTGCACCAACGTGATAACGACCGTTTATTAAAGACTTTAGTTCATTTACGCGATTTGGGTAACACCGTCATTGTTGTAGAACACGATGAAGACGCCATTCGTGCCGCTGATCATATTATTGATATTGGCCCAGGTGCTGGCGTACATGGCGGCCATGTTATTGCTCAAGGTACACGCGATGATATTTTAGCAAGCAAAGACTCGGTTACCGGCCAGTTTTTATCGGGCGTGCGAAAAATAGAAGTACCTAAAGAGCGCCATGCTACTAACGAGAAATGGTTAGAACTGTTTGGCGCAACGGGTAATAACTTAAAAAATGTTGATTTAAAAATACCTTTTGGCTTAATGACCTGTATTACCGGCGTATCTGGTTCGGGTAAATCAACGCTCATTAACGATACCTTATTTAAACTTGCTCACACAGAACTCAACGGCGCAACTACTGCAGAAGCAGCTCCTTATGGGTCAATTGCAGGACTTGAGCACTTTGATAAAGTAATTGATATTGACCAAAGTCCTATTGGCCGCACACCGCGTTCAAACCCTGCCACTTATACTGGTATTTTCACTGGTATTCGTGAGCTGTTTGCGGGTACTCAAGAAGCCCGTTCACGCGGTTACAAAGTGGGTCGCTTTAGCTTTAATGTTAAAGGTGGGCGTTGTGAGGCGTGCCAAGGTGATGGCGTTATCAAAGTAGAAATGCACTTTTTACCAGACGTATATGTACCGTGTGATGTATGTAAGGGTAAACGTTATAATCGCGAAACCTTAGAAGTACAATATAAAGGCAAAAACATCAACCAAGTGCTCGACATGACCGTTGAAGATGCCCATGACTACTTTGATAAAATACCGGCTATAGCACGTAAACTTAAAACCCTAATGGATGTTGGACTCTCTTATATCCGTTTAGGCCAAGCCGCTACAACACTTTCTGGTGGTGAAGCACAGCGAATTAAGTTAGCACGTGAGCTTTCTAAGCGTGATACTGGAAAAACCTTGTACATTCTTGATGAGCCAACCACGGGACTTCATTTTGCTGATATTGAACAGTTATTAGTGGTGCTTCATCGCCTACGCGATCATGGCAATACCATTGTAGTAATTGAGCATAATTTAGATGTAATAAAAACTGCCGATTGGATCGTTGATTTAGGCCCTGAAGGTGGTGCTGGCGGCGGTGAAATACTGATTGCAGGCACACCAGAAGAAGTGGCGGAATGTCAGCGCTCACATACTGGGCACTACTTAAAACCGCTATTAAATAAATAGCGGTAATACACTTTGAGGAAAGCCGGTGTTAAGGTATTTAAAAGTTGCAAAATGGCGTGCTAATAAACAGTTTAAGCAACAGCAAAAAAGCTGGCAACCACACCAAATTAAACTGCTGAGTCATATAAAAAGCATATGGTTTAACCTTAACACCGCGCAAAAGCTTTACCTTCTTGCACTTATAAGTTTAGCTATTTTTAAGTTAACCTGGTTGTGCGCCAGCATCACCATTGTTGCACTAATCGTAGAGTTTTGGCCCAAGTTTAATCAGCTCTGGAATTCACTCGCTGGCAAAGCACTTATTTTGGTATTTTATGCCAGTATTGCTAACTTTGTTCTAGCAGGTGCAAGCGGTATAGTGAATGAAGTAACGCAAGTATCAGCTAATCATTTTAACTACACCCACAACTTTGCCACTTTATTATATTTACCGCCTTGGACACTGGGGATAACCCTAGCAACCTTACTCGGCTTACAGCTTATTTTGCCATTTTACATCATCGTTTTACTGCTTATAAAACCCTTTGGCTCTGATCGTATTAAATTTATCAGTCAAAGCTATTCGCCGCTTCTCACTGCATTTACGCGCTTTTTTTTAGCTACTGTGGTGTTTGTAAGTTTAATCGCGTTCATTGATGACAAACCGCCTGAAAAAGTATTAAACGACATAGTAAATAATTTTGAAAATAGTAAGTCTATTGCAAATAAGTCACCCGCAGAACAGGAACAAGCAATAGAAGAGTTAAGTGAACAGATAGAAAAAAAACTTCCCTCTTCAGACAATGACAAAACTCAGACAAAAACATTTGGTATTCGCTTAGAAGGCGAAGACGATAATACCCAGACAGTTAAGCAGTTTTTAGATACTAAAGGCTACTTTGAGCGCAGTAAACGCTTAATCGCTATGTTTGCCTATAGTTATGAAGCAGATAGCTACTCTCGCTGTAAAAAGTCAAAAGAGAGTAAGTCAATTGAGCTCAATGATTACGAAATTGTTGAAATAACGCCTGATCAAAGTATGCCTTATGGCTATCAATTTATAGTTAGAGCCTGTGAATCTGCCGGTATTTCAGCCATGAAACATTAAAATAAAATGCCGCTAAATTAGCGGCATTTTTGCAGATAAAAACACAGGCTTATGAGCGCGGAATAAACCCAACCGCATCATAAACTGCTTTTAATGTTTTCTCAGCACGGGCACTGGCTCTCTCTGCATAATGAATAGCGCTATTCGCCCCAACTAATTTGTACTATTTGCATATCTTTATACTTAGATCCCGTAAATAATATTTCATTGCTTTCGTTTACCTCAAAACCAATAGGTCGAAAGTCCACGTGTGTATCTTGTATGGTTTGATCTTGTAAATTTAGTCTAGCGATTCTTGAAATAGAATCTGAATAATAGAAATAGTCTTTACTGATCCCATATGCAACTGACTTTTTGGCATTTTTAGGTAATTCCCAGCTTTGCCTATCGGATAAGCGAATTAACTGATTATCGTTGGTTACGTAGCCGTTACCTTTACTATCTGAAATGAGTTTATTCGCTTTTATTCCTTCTATTACATGAGTATCACGAGTTAGTAAATTAAACTCTGCCAATATATTTTTTGTACCAAGGCGCTTAATATAAATAATGCTTTCGTTATTTTTTGACCAAATATAGCTTACTATTTCATGTTTATTAAATTCTTCTAATGGATAAATTTTTTGAGTGTTTACGTCATAAAATAAAAAGCTTTTATTTTTTATGAACATTATGCGCTGCTTATTGGGAGAAGCTCTGAGCATTCCTAATGCAAAAGTCGAAGGGGCATCATCATAATTAAAAAAGCTGAGTTGCTTTGTAAAACCATTTTGAGAGAGCCATAATTGACTGCTGCCAGAACGCTCAGATACAAAAACATGCGCAGGCCCTTCTTTATTAACTATTTCAATAATGTTGTAGTCGTCTTTATCACTTTTATAGAGCGTTTCATATTTAGGTGTATCGCCAAAAGGGTCTGTTACTTTAATTAGCGAGTATGATTGGGTTTTATTCTCTGAATAAAAAAGACTATTGGCAGAGTGCACTGCTATATAATAAGGAGTTATATTTGGGGTTACTGTTAGTGTATTTTTAACAGTGTTTTTTTCATCAAATATAATGGTTGAAAGCTGTGTTCCTTCAAATACTATTATGCCTTTATCGTCTGCAAGCCAGTCAAACGCGAAGCTAATTATACTTTTCTTTGCTTTAAATAAGCGCTTGGTTTCGTGGGTTTCAAAGTCGTAACTAAATACAGAAAAAGGCTTACCCTTTTGACTAAGTATATACGCTATTTTATTACCAGATTGAGATAAACGCGGCATGATCGCGCCGTACATTACACCTGGCGGTGGGATCACTATAAACTCTTTTTTAAGTTCTAAATCAAATTTATATAAGCCTGAACCATCATGCTCATTTTTATATTCGGTGTAATAAATATGCTCACCACTTTCGTCTACTTGCGCATAACCTGTGTATCTAAAGTCACACTTTTTAATAGAGGTAGCCTCCCCTATAACAGGAAACTGGCTTAGATCAACGAGTACCATTTCACACTTTTGTTGTTTTAAATTGGTAGCTTGTAATAACACTGAGTGCTGATTTAATTGCCACGATAAAATAGATACCTGAAAGCCAGGATAGGTAATTTCAACTTCCCTTTGATCAGATAGTCGCTTTACAAATGCATGCATTACGTCATTTTCAGGTTCTATATTGGTGTAAGCTAAATATTGTTTATCTGAGGATAATTCAGGGTGAACTTCACTACCTATATTCCACGTGCTTGCTACCTTATTAACCGTGATCTGTTTAATCTTTTCGCTAGAAGGTGCATTAATAAAAAACAACCCTAACCATACTAAAAAGCACAGACAAATAATGACGACTAAAGAATAGATCAAAAACTTTTTACTATTCGTTCTTTGAACCGGTTGAGAAGTAGTTGCAGTCACTACCTCTTCATTTTTGGCAAAAAAATCCGGTGAGTCAGGCAAAAAGTTTGCAGGCTCTTCAAAAACGCTTGTTTGCGTTAAACGCTCTGGTATTACGGTTAGACTGTAACCTTTACGGTAATGAGTTTTTAAAAGCGGTGCTTTTTCAGTTGGGTGGGCAAGCTGCTTTCTTAACTCTGAGATTGCACGGTTAATCGCATTATCATCAACAAAGCTCTGTTGCCACACACTTTCAATAAGCTCTTGTCGAGAAACAATGTGTTGAGGCTTATTTATAAAGTGCAGTAATAGCTTTACTAAAAGTGGGTCTAATTCCCTTTCCATATTGTTTGAAGTAATCACACAGCGATTACTAATAAATTGCCAAGGTCCGATTTGATAATTCATAGTTTTACATATTTTTATTTTTCAACAACCCTACCACAGGTACACTTTTTAATATAGCTAGGTTAATTTAAAACCTTATATTCACAGATAAGGTTTGTGATTAACTCTCTAATTTAAAACAACAAAAAAAATAAAAACCTTATAAATAAATCACTCACAACTAGATAAGCGACTCTAGATAAATTTAGCGATATTCTTTAAAACGTCATCAACAAGCAGCTTACTAAACACGACTTTTTAATAGTAATTAAGCTGACTTTTAAACATAAAAAAGGTTTCATTATGAATAACGCAACTAAAAAAGTATTACCCGTAATTTTATTAGCAACAGTATTTAGTACAGCCTCTGCAGTCGCTACAGAAAGTAAAAACAACACGCTACTAACCAATTCAGATCAATGTGCAGCGGGTGAAATAGTCATCAATAGCAATCAAATAATTTATGCTACCAACACTGACTCACTCATCAAGCATGAAGTAAACACTGAAACATTATTTACTAGTATAGAGAACCAAATTGCAACCGACTTTGAATCGTCCATCAACAAGATGAACTCAAAAATTGATAGTAACCTTTCAAAAATAACGTCGTCACTAACAACTTATATAAGCACTATTTTAACCAATCAATAATAAATAAAATTACATTAAGGAAGTGTTATGAATACATTTACTAAAAAAGTTCTTTCAGCAACCGTATTATTGAGCGGCTGCTTATTAGCAACGACTGTACAAGCACAAAGTTCAGTGTGGCAAGTAAGTAAAGGAAATGACTCATTATTTATTGGCGGCACAGTACACATTTTACCTAAGTCAGAGATGCCTCTACCAGTGGAGTTTAACTACGCCTATAAGCAAGCAGATACGATTGTATTAGAAGCACCAATACCTGATCCTAGCGATGCACAAGCACAAATGAAAATGTTGAGCGCACTATCTTATGAAAATAATGAAACATTGAGCCAAAAGCTAACTCCAGAGGTAAAGTTAGCATTAGAAAAAAAGCTGGCTGAATTTGGTGCAAACCTAACTAAATTAGATAACTTTCGTCCTGCAATGGTTAGTATTGTGCTGATGTCGATGGAGCTGCAAAAACAAAATTTAATGGGTGAAGGCGTTGACGCTTACTTTACTAAAAAAGCGACATTAGATAATAAGGAACAACAATACTTAGAGACTATGGCGTTTCAGTTAGAGTTATTTAAGACTATGGGTGAAGGTAGCGAAAATGACTTTATCAAAAATAATTTAGCTGGGTTTGATAATTACGGTGTGACGTTTAAAAAATTACTCTCAGCTTGGCGTAAAGGTGATACGCAATCGCTCTACACAGTAGCACTTGAAACGATGCAAAAAAATGATCCTGCAACTTATAAACAATTAATGACTGATAGAAACAATAACTGGCTAGTTAAAGTAGAGCAAATGTTTAATAACGATAAAAGTGAATTTGTTCTCGTGGGAGCAGGCCACCTAGCCGGAGAAGGTAGCTTACTGACATTACTTGAAAATAAAGGCTACCAAGTATCTTTAGTTGATATTAACAATCCAACGTTCAAAACAACCGTTAAGGCCGAGTAATGGATAAAACAGACAAGCAAGCATTGTTACTTTTGTCTATATTTAGCTTTTTAATGTTAATCAGCGTAATATAAAAAATGCCGCTAAATTAGCGGCATTTTTGTATCTGCAAAAAAACAGGCTTATGGGCGTGGAATAAACCCAACCGCATCATAAACTGCTTTTAATGTTTTCTCAGCACGGGCACTGGCTTTCTCTGCACCCATTTTCATAATGTCATTTAATAACGTTTGGTCTTCACGTATTTCTTTAAAGCGAGCCTGAATTGGCTCTATCATGCTCACGACAGCTGCTGCGGTGTCTTTTTTCAAGTGGCCATACATTTTATCTTCGTATTCAGGTACTAACTCTTCGATTGGACGCTTAGTTGCAACACTTAATAAGGTAAGTAAGTTAGAAACGCCTGGTTTTTCACTTCGATCAAAATAAATGCGTGCTTGTTCGTCTGAGTCGGTAACCGCTTTTTTAAGCTTTTTCTCAATCTTTTTAGGCTCGTCTAACATCATAATAAAGCCATTTGGGTTTTCATCAGACTTAGACATTTTTTTCAGTGGATCTTGTAGGCTCATTACTCGCGCACCAAACTCAGGAATATAAGGTTCTGGCAACGTAAAAATCTCGCCGTATACATTATTAAAACGATTAGCAATATCACGCGTTAACTCAAGGTGCTGCTTTTGATCTTCGCCAACAGGCACTTTATCTGCTTGGTATAGTAAAATATCAGCCGCTTGCAAAGCTGGGTAAGCAAATAACCCAACATTAATATTATTAGCATGCGTTGCCGACTTATCTTTAAACTGGGTCATGCGATTAAGCTCACCCATTTGCGCATAACAGTTTAATACCCAACCAAGTTGTGCATGCTCAGGTACCTGAGATTGAACAAATAATGCCGCTTTTTCTGGGTTAATGCCACACGCCGTATATAAAGCAACGCCATCGAGTACACGACCACGCAATAACTCAGGGTCTTGGCGTACGGTAATTGCATGCAAGTCTGCAAGCATAAAGTAGCTATCATATTCTTCCTGTAGCTTAACCCACTGGTTAATAGCGCCAACATAGTTGCCTATTGTCATACCACCGGTTGGCTGCATGCCACTTAATACTACTGGTTTACTCATGATTTTCCTTTATTTTTACTTAATTAAAAATGCTTAACGCTGCGTTAGTGTCGGTATTATAGCTAAGAAGTTATCGCATAGGTACTGCGGATTATAATCCCCTAGCTGCTCTCCTTGATGATACCCGTATGTAAGGGCTATCACATCAATATTAGCGGCTTGTGCTGCCAGTATGTCACTCTTTGAATCACCGATCATAATCGCTTTATCAGGCGAAATATTCAATGCATTACAAGCAAATAAGAGTGGCTCAGGTGACGGTTTTTTTGCCATGTCGTCACCGCAAACAATTACTTCAAAATGACTGCGAATAGCCAGTTTATCTAAAAGTAGTTCAGTAAAGCGGCGTGCCTTATTGGTAATAAGTGCTTTGGGCATACCACTAAGGGCTGCGAGTCCAGTTTCAACATGCTGATATAATACGCTGTATTCACCAACCTGCTCACTGTAATGTTGATAAAACAGGTTGATAGCTCGTTCGCTTAAAGCCTCATCGAGGTGTTCACTAATTTGCATATCACCGCATAGAGCTCGCTTTACTAACACCTCTATGCCATTACCTACCCAGCTTTCAACTAATCGCTGACTAACTATGGGAAACGCTAAATCACTTAGCGTAAGATTTAAGGCCATATATAAGTCATACACGCTATCAACTAGCGTGCCGTCTAAGTCAAATAGTGCAGCATCATATTTCATTATTTAATACTTTCTAATTGTTGGCGCATTTCATCAATTACGCTTTTATAGTTAGGCTGATTAAAAATAGCAGAGCCTGCAACAAACATGTCAGCCCCCGCTTCAGCCGCTGCAGCTATGTTATCTACTTTAATACCGCCATCAACTTCTAAACGAATATCACGCCCTGAATCAATAATGCGTTGCTTTGCCTCTCGCAGTTTCTCAAGTGTTTGTGGAATAAAACTTTGCCCACCAAACCCAGGATTTACTGACATTAATAAGATCACATCTACTTTATCCATCACGTGATCGAGGTAACTTAAACTTGTTGCAGGGTTGAACACTAAGCCAGCCTGACAGCCTTGATCTTTTATCAATTGCAAAGTACGGTCAACATGCTCACTGGCTTCTGGATGAAAAGTAATAATTGATGCACCCGCCTCGGCAAATTGTGGAATTAAGCTATCTACCGGTTTTACCATTAAATGAACATCAATAGGGGCTTTAATCCCATAATCGCGAAGTGCTTTGCACACCATTGGGCCTATTGTTAAGTTAGGGACATAATGGTTATCCATTACATCAAAATGGACAACATCAGCTCCTGCAGCTAACACTTTGTCGACATCTTCACCAAGGCGTGCAAAATCTGCAGATAATATTGAGGGCGCTATTAAGTATTTTTGTTCACAGTTGAGCATCGCTAATCCATTAATGAATAATTTATGGCGTTAATGTAACTTAATTAACGATGTTACCCAAGTAACACCTTTAAAAAATAGCGCTAAGATAGCAACACCAATGACAAACTGTCTTTAACTATAACAACAGTTAAGCTGCGTGAGCTAAGAAGGATAAAACATGCTTATAAAAAATTCTGCGGTATGATTAGCTGTGAATATAACTAAAAATAAAGTGTATTATTTAAGCGATTTTTGTTATGCTTCGCGAAGAACTAAATTATTAGGTTTATATTATGCGTGCTTTTAAAATTGGATTATTAATCACGTCGGTAAGTGTCATTATTGGAGCAGCGTCGCTTTCTTCAAATACGGAGCAAGAATTAAGCTCTGCCAACACTTGTTTTCATAAAGAGCAAACTAACGCTATCAATCATAGCGTAAACCGCTGTATTCAAATTGAAGAAGATTCCTCATGGGCTTCTTGGTTAACCGGCGATAGCCGCAGTGCACAGTTCCATTATCTAGACTTCCTAGAGTTATTAACAGGTACTGATGACAATCACAAACCCTCTTCAATCAAACCATTATTTTAATTAATGCAGCACTTTTTAAGCGCGTTACAAAGTGTGCTAGCTGCATTTTTTGGTGTGCAATCCGAAGATAAACGTCAAACAGACTTTAAACACCACTCCCCTATTACTTTAATAGCTATTGCCGTGGTACTTTTTGTATTATTTGTGTTGGCTATTTACGCAACCGTGACTTCGGTGCTAAGTACATAGCCATTAGCTCATCGACTTTATTTCGTGAACCGCCTTTTGGGCTAATCGTGCGTTTAACCTGAATTTTATCCAAAGAAGCTTGGCTGTAAATTTTGCGTGTCCATACCGTATCGTGATTTGAAATAAGGACCGGCGTATTATTCTCAAATGCCGCTTGCTCAGCTAAGTTCGCTAAATTAGCCTGGTCATCCAAATTAAACCCACCTTTTGCATACGAAGTAAAGGATGCCGTTTTACTTAATGGCACATAAGGCGGATCGCAATAGATCACTGCATTATTAGGCACCAGTTTGAATACATCATCATACCCTAGGCAAGTAAATGTAGCCTGTTGCGCTTTGCTAGCAAAAAAGTACATTTCTTTTTCAGGAAAATAAGGCTTTTTATATTTACCAAAAGGCACATTAAAAATGCCCTTTAAGTTATAGCGGCATAATCCGTTATAACCATGGCGGTTCATATATAAAAATAAGATGGCTCGCTCATATACATCGCTGCTTTGATTAAACTGCACGCGATAATCATAATACGCATCTGAGTGGTTGTTTAAATCAACAAAAAGCTTTTTGGCATCACTAATAAACTCATCAGGCGAACGCTTGAGCTCTTTATATAAATTGATTAAATCAGCATTAATATCGTTAAGTACATAGTGTTTAAAATTGCTATTTAAAAACACTGAGCCCGCACCAACAAAAGGTTCAACCAAAGTATCTGCATGCTTACTTGCTTGATTTAGTCGCGCGTTAATATCTTCAACGAGGCTGTATTTTCCGCCAGCCCACTTAAGGAAGGCTCTACTCTTTTGCTGCATTGGCTCTTTACTTCAATTCGGTGTTGCGCGATTTTACACTAAAGTTACTGAGTTTACTGATCAACTCGTGCAATTTCTTGTTTTATTTTACTAATTTTTTTATAGAAAGGTTTATTTTTTCTAACCCCTGCAGGAAGCCTTTGCAGTGCTTGCTTTGCCTCATTTAAGTTAGCAAAACTACCTGTAGTTACTACCCACCATATTTTACCATTTCGTTTAGTTTGGTATGTATTAGTAATACTTTTTAGCTTATGTTTAGCAATAAACTCATTACCTACCTGCTGCTGAGTTACGGCTAAGAGCTGAATAACAAAATTATCCTCAGGTTGTTGTAAGTACCAATTACTGGGTATTTTTACTATTTGGTTTTGCGACTTTGTTTGTGCAGGTTTAGTAATCGGTTTTTCTTCAACGGGTTTTAATTCCGGCTTTTCCTGCTCAACAACAATCGTTGATTCCGTTAAGCTCTCGACAATCGCTGGAACATTATTATTGGTGGAGTCTTGAGTGGGCTTTTGAATGACAGCCGCTGACGGCTCACTACTTACAGGTGGTATAAGTTGCTGTGGTTTATTTTCAATAGCTTGCTCAGTTGTAATGGCGGTTGATAGCACTTGCTCATCAATTTGACGATTAGCATTTTCCCACCACTGGGTCATATCGGCTTTGTACACAAGACCAATAATCAACAGCATAATTATCAATAATAATGTGAGCAGCTGTAAGCGCCAAGACACCTTATCTTTAACGACAATATCAGCAACCTGCTCGCTTGGCTGCCAGGCTAACAACAGACTCGGGTTACCTTGAGCTTCAACTAAAAAGGTTTGAAAGACAGGATCTTCATCATAAGGTAAGCTCGTAAAATACCACCCCATAAGCTGCTTACTTTCAACTATATTTAATGGCTCTAAATGTATATTTACTGCATCTTTAAAGGGTAGTTTAGACTGCGATGCAATCATAATATAAAGTACATTAGGTGCATTTTTTGATAGTAGCTCAAGCTCCGCGATTAGCTCTTCAGATAGGTGTCTGCCGCCATCAATAACCCACAAACACGCCCCACATTGTTGCTGTTGCGCTAATTGATAATAGTTTTGCGATAAGCTTAGGTTGTGATCAATTAAAGGTGCATTAAAACTTTGCTCTAATAACTGAGTCATTAACTGCACATCAGTCATCTGTGCGCTTACTTGCACAAATGCTTTATTAAAATCGTTATATTTATCAGTAATGAAGGTTTCAAGCAAATAGCTTTTACCTAGACCAGAAGTACCCAATAAAACAATTAGGTTTTGACCATATTCAAATTGTAATGCGATTCTATCCACCAAAGCCGCACGGCTTGGTAAAATTTGTGACTGCATTTATTGCTCGATCAACGCTCTAACTTGATCATCAGATACATCATCAACTAATGCACACTGACCAAATTTGGTGGGTAAAATAAATCGGATAGTCCCTTTTTTATTCTTTTTATCTTTGCGCATATGCAGTAAAAATTGCTCACTAGTCATATCGCTAGGGGTTTCGATTGGTAAATTATACGCTGCTATTAATGTGGTAATACGCTCTACATCTTGCTGTGTTAAGTCGTTACGAGTATGAGCAAGCTTGGCAGCAAGCACCATACCTGTAGCCACAGCTTCACCATGTAACCACACGCCGTACCCCATTTGCGCTTCTATAGCATGGGCAAACGTGTGCCCTAAATTTAACAGCGCACGCAAGCCTTGCTCTTTCTCATCTTGTGCAACGATAAGCGCTTTAATTTCACAGCATCTAAAAATAATATGCTGTAAACAGGCTTCATCTAACTGTTGTAATTGAGCGATATTTCGCTCTAAAAAAGCAAACAACTCAGTGTCGTAAATTAGGCCATATTTAATAACTTCAGCCATGCCTGCAGCAAACTCTCGGGTAGGTAAAGTATGTAGAGAACGCGTATCTATAAACACAGCCTGGGGTTGATAAAAAGCCCCTATCATATTTTTACCTAACGGGTGATTTACTGCTGTTTTGCCACCAACTGAAGAATCGACTTGAGATAATAACGTGGTAGGAATTTGGATAAAAGGCACACCGCGCTGATAACAGGCAGCAACAAAACCAGTTAAGTCACCAACTACGCCACCACCTAATGCAATTAAGCAGGTGTCACGACCGCAATTATTTTCAAGTAAGAATGCTGATATTTTTTCAAACCAGGTAAGCGATTTATATTGCTCGCCATCTGGAATAATAAAATGAAGTGGGTTTAGCTGTGCTAATGAGTCAAGCAACTGCTGAAGATAGAGCGGTGCAATAGTGTCATTAGTAATGATGATAGGCCGACAATCACCAATATGATGGATTAGACGGCCTGTATCTTGAAGTGCAGATTGACCAATATAAATAGGATAACTTCGCTCGTCTAAATTAACAGTTAATTCAAGCATGCTGGGTTAGTCCTTTTTAATACTGGCTTTTAAAAATCCAATTTCTCGATTATTTGGTTAGCAACAACTTTCGCGCTCTGCTCATCAGTGCGTACAACAAAATCAGCTACTTCTTTATATAATGGTTCACGCTCTTCTGCTAAGCGCTCAAGTACATCACGAGGTGCTTCTTCTGTTTGCAGTAATGGGCGACGCTTGTCGCGTTGCGTACGTGCAACTTGCTTTTCAATCGGTGTCTCTAGGTATACAACAATACCGCGAGCCGAAAGCTTGTTTCGAACTTCTTTACTCATTACTGAGCCACCACCAGTAGCAAGAACAATACCTTGCATCTCGGTTAAGTCACCAATAACAGATTCTTCACGAAGTCTAAAGCCTTCTTCACCTTCAAGATCGAATACCCAGGCAATATCTGCGCCCGTGCGACGTTCGATTTCTTGATCAGAATCAACAAATTCAAGGTGTAATTGGTCAGCGATGTG
This sequence comes from Pseudoalteromonas sp. P1-16-1b, assembly GCF_001401785.1. Classification (GTDB taxonomy): domain Bacteria; phylum Pseudomonadota; class Gammaproteobacteria; order Enterobacterales; family Alteromonadaceae; genus Pseudoalteromonas; species Pseudoalteromonas undina. The sequence goes on from NZ_LKGQ01000006.1 coordinate 74,393, forward strand.
ACGACCAATCGTGCTTTTGCCAGCCCCCATGGGGCCAACTAGAAATATATTACGTTTCTCAGCCATATCTTTTAGTACAAACGAACTCTAAAATTTGAAATAAAACCCCGCCTAACGACCTGGCCCCAAAATTAAGAAAGGGATTATCTCAGTAATCGGTCGGGTATTTCAAGTCAATTAGGATAAAAAGCCATATAACGAGCAATTAAACTAAATAATTACCCATTGGTTAACAAAAAAGCACCTTATTATAGGCAAGTTTATCTTCTAGGGTTAAAATTTATGCAATTAAAGGTTACTACGTGTTACTTAGTAAGTGCTTTTGTATAGTAATTTCAAAAAAACTCAGTCACAAACAACATAAACGTAGTCTTAAAATGCATCCGCAGTACAGTACACAATATAAAATTATATACTGCCTAATTGTACATTTACAGGGAGTGTTCACACCAACATAACTAAATACCAATTCCATCTAGTTTGTCGTTCAGCCTAGATAGTTTGAGTAACCAAAGCCCTGAAGAGTCAATCTGTCTCAAGCAGCACTCAGGTTAGGTAATTAGTCTATTTGAATTTTAGGTGTGACAAAAATCAGCAGTTCGCGCTTTTCATTAAACTCGCTTGTGCTTTTAAATAGTCTTCCTACGTAAGGAAGGTCGCCCAATAAAGGTACTTTTTTGGTCGAATTAATAATTTGCTGTTGGAAAATACCACCCAACACTACCGTTTGTCCATTCTCAACGAGAACTTGAGTCTCAATTTGTTGCGTATCAATAGCAACAGCAGGACCAGTTCCTGTTTGAACAGTATCACCACGGGTATCTTGAGTAATTATTAAGTTTAAAATAACTTTGTTGTCTGGTGTGATGTGAGGTGTTACCTCTAGGCTCAACACTGCCTTTTTAAAGCTTACAGTTGTTGCGCCACTTGAAGCAGATTCAACATAGGGGATCTCAGTACCTTGCTCAATACGCGCTTTTTGCTGGTTAGCAGCGGTGATACGCGGACTAGCAATGATTTCACCCTTGTTTTCTTCTTCGAGCGCAGTTAATTCTAAATCAATTAACGTTCCATTAGCTAGTTTAGCTATATGCATACCAATACTTGCCGATGGATTTGCGACAGGTAAATTAACGTTGAGTCGATCTGAAAGGCTAGGAATATTTCCATTAGAAATCGTTTCAGCGCCTTCTAATGTACCAGAAACACCATCAGAGCCTTGTTGATCACTGAAGCCCCAACGAACGCCTAAGTCTTCGGTTACATTATCACGAACGGTTACCATACGCGCTTCAATAACCACTTGTTTGACCGGTATATCTAAGGTTTCGACCATGCGGCGAACACTTTCAATGCTTTTTGCTGTGTCTTTCATTAATAGCGTATTAGTACGTTGATCAACAGACACACTGCCTCTCGCTGTAATAATACTATTGGTATCTGTTTTTAATAAGTCGGCAAAATCTTCTGCTTTGGCGTAATTTAAACGGATGTATTCACTATATAGTGGCTCTAAATCTTCAACTTGTTGCTTCGCTTTTAACTCTTTTGCTTCACGGGCAGCAAGCTCTTCAGATGGCGCCACCATTAATATAGAACCATCCATACGTTTGTCTAAGCCTTTTATTCTTAGCACGACGTCTAACGCCTGATCCCAAGGGACCCCATCTAAGCGAAGGGTAATATTGCCAGTTACTGAGTCACTTGTTACCAAGTTAAAATCATTGTAGCCCGCAATAATCTGTAACACAGCGCGAACAGAGATATCCTGAAAATTAAGCGTCATAGGGCGGCCTAAGTATTCTTTGCCTCCATCTAAAAATCCATTTTGAGTCTCGTCTTTCTCAACCGTTAAGGTAAAAATATTTTCGATTTGCTGATACGTGTAAGCAAAAGCTTTATTAGGTTCAATTACAATGCGTGTCAGATTATCTTCCTTAAACGTTTCTATACTGCTCACTACAGTACCAAAGTCGAGTACGTCTAATTCATACAATAAGTCATCTAAAATATCGGTATGATGAAACTCTGCAATGATTTTCCCGCCACTTTCATGAACCTCAATAGCAGCCTGTGTATCTTGCAGGTAAACAAGTACTTTTGCTTCACCTTTTTCACCGCGGCGAAAATCAATTGCTTGAATGCCATTAATATAATTAGAGGTATAAGCAGGTGTATCTTCACTTGTTGTTACCATTTGCTCTGTTAGGGGATTATCAGATATTCTTATTGAAACTAAATTGTTGTTTACCTCAGTTTCATATATTTTTAATCGCTCCAAATTAATGGTTACCTTTAAACCCGCGCTGGTCATCATGCTACTGATGTTACTTATTCCTGCTTGGTTAATAGCAATATTTGCCAACCCTTCATCTAGTTCAACAGCATTAAATAATAACTCTATACGTGCCGGACTATTAAAAACTTGTACCTCAGGTTGTTGCTGTAACTCTTCATCAAATACTAGCTGTAATTCGGTTTCACCTTTAAGTAATGGATTATATCGAACATCATAGAGTAAAGGGGCTGCACTGACTGTTTTCGTAATTAGTAATAAAAATACAAATAGCAACGTCGTTAAAATACGGTGATGCGAACACTCAGCTTTGTGCATATAGGGAATACCATTTTTCTTATTAATTTGCGCCATTAGTTGCCGCCTCTAACATTTCTAATTTGGTCAAACGTTCTTTCCAACAACCTGACCCATCAGGGATTAATTCTACTAATTCAATATAGTCACTATTAACACTGCTTACTTTTCCATCATAGGTACCTAAATAGCTCCCTATGGATACTCGGTGTAAGGTGTTATCAGCAGCTGTAATGAGCGCCCATGTCTTGCCGTTCGATCCTATTGTGCCCTTCATTGATAAATTATCTAATGGGTACTTCTCCAGAGGTTGACGAACACGTTCTGGGTCTGGGTGAAGACAGTTTTTAACTTGTGTTAGCTTATTTTGTATAATTTCTGGTTCTGGTGCTACAAAAGGGCTACGTATATCTTTGGCGTTATATTCAAAGTGCTCAAATTTAACTAACTCAGGTATTTTTTCTACACGTGCAGTAGTGTTTGCCTTAACCTGATCAATAAATTCTTTTTGCTCAGATGTATCTTCATTACAGCCACTGAGCAACAATATTGCGACAGTTAAAAAGGGAAGTTGCTTCATCATCTTACTCCCTCTTCATAACGATAAGTTTTTGCTACTACACTAAATGTTAGCTGCTTTTCGCCAGATGATAAAATAGAAAAGTCGTGTAAACTTACTATTCTTGGCAATTGAGCCACTTTTCCTACAAATTCACCAAACTCATGATAAGTGCCTACCACTTCAATTTTAATGGGTAGTTCGGTATAGAACTCTTTTTCAACTTCTGGTAGCCAACCAATTTTTAAAAATGTTAAGCCGCTGGTTGTCCCCACATAGGAAAGGTCATCTAATAATCCTGGCGTCTCATTTGAGGTAGGTAGACGTTTTAATAGCTGAGAAAACTTATCTTCCATCTCAACCATTTGTTCACGATAGATATCGAGCTTACTGGCAACTGCATATTTAGTTCGATAAGTTGTGCGTAATTCTATCTCTTTGGCAACCGCGTTATGGTAGCTTTCTATCTCATCTGACACTAATAAGCTGTAGCTAAAAAACAATACGAGACAAGCAACAAAAGAGCAGCATATTGCTTTTACAATAACTGGCCACTCGCCTATATTATCAAGCTCAATTTCATTCCAATCTATTTCTGAAAACGACTTAAAATCAAGGTTCATTACGTACCTCACCTATTCTGCCAAATGGTTTTACGTAGAACTCCATATTAAAATCGCTGAGTAAACGAGAAGACTGCTCACCTGCAACAATACCTTGCATTGTCGGGCGCTCTAATAAATAAGAACTTTGTACCTGTCGAAGCATAGTGGATAAACGATTATTAGACTCACTTTTACCTAATACATGAATTTGACTACCTTTACGCTCAAGCTTGGTTAAGTAAACCCCGGCAGGCACTATTTTTGCCACTTCATCCATTATTTGCGTGCCTAAATTTCGGCTGCTTTGTAGTTCTTCAATTAAACGCATACGTTGTTGTAGGTTTTCTTTTTTTTTGTCTAAATCACGTATATCGCGAATTTTTTGATCAAGCATTGTAATTTCTGAGCTGAGGTAGTTATTTTTTAGCATTTGTCCTTCTTTTAGACCGCTATAAAATGTACTCAGCGCATACATAGTTACAAAGCAGACTATAACCACGGCCATCAGCAATGTAATAAATTTCTTTTTAGATTGCTCACGCTGTAATTCACGCCAAGGTAGTAAATTTATATGTGGCATGATGAAAAACTCCTCAACGCCAGGCCGGTCGCAATTGCAAACTGAGTGCGATGGCGCTGTATTATATTACGATCTACTCTAGGTGATATTTCCATTTTATCAAATGGTTCAACAACAACCGTATGTATCCCTAATTCTTCAATTAATAACCTATCAATACCTTTAATCATGGCAGAACCGCCAGTCAGTACGATATAATCCAACTGCTCTTTACCCGTTGTGGTTAAAAACATTTGTACAGCACGACGAACTTGCTGTAATAGCGAGGTTTGAAAAGGCGCTAACACTTCAAATGTATAATTAGGAGGTAAATCACCCGTTGTTTTACCAATTTCAGCCTCATCAAAGCCTTTATTGTAGTAAGCAACAATACTATTTGTGTATTGGTCACCACCAAATACTTGGTCGCGGGTATAAATTGTTTCACCAGATTGCACTACACTGACTAAGGTAAGCACTGCACCTATATCAACTACCGCAACGGTCTTATCAAACGCATCAGATGGGAGCTGTTGATAGTAAACATCCATAGCCCGACTTAATGCATAACTTTCAACATCCACTACTTTGGCTGTTAAATTTGCAGCACTAAGTGCGCCTACTCTCGCTTCCACACTTTCCGTTCTCGCTGCAGAAAGTAGAACATTAATTTTGCTCGGATCGGCACTGTTAGTAGAGAGTTTTTCAAAATCTAAACTGACTTCATCTAATGGATAAGGAATCAAACTATCGGCTTCAATCTCAATCTGTGACTCTAATTCAGCGTCGCTTAAGGAAACATCCATGAAAATGACTTTGGTAATCACTGTTTGCCCTGAGACAGCAACAGCAGCAGACTTTAATGACTTTGGTAGTTTTCGTTTTAACTTGGTTATCACATTGCCAATTGCTTCAATATCTTGAATGTTACGCTCGCTCATAGCGCCTTTTGGCATAGGTTCAATTGCAAGTGCCTCTAGTCGAAGCCCAGTTTCTGTTTCACTTAAAAGCACGGCCTTGATAGAGTGCGATCCTATATCAATACCCACCATCATAGGCGATGGTTTTTTTATCAATTGACTTAGCATGTTTGAAACTTTGCCTTTGTTTTAATAATAAACAAGTTATAATTTATATCTTAAAAAATATTATTCAATTTTTAATCAATATATACTAGCAGTCTCAACCTGTAATTGGGAGTCCGTTTAGGGAATTATCAGTGATTTTATTAAAAAGAACTTTACAATTTTTGATCATTTGTGCATTACTTGCACTAATTACATTGCTTAGCCTTTATTACTACGTTAAATCCGATATTCCAAGCGTACAGGTTTTAAAAAACGTTCAATTACAAACGCCTATGCAAGTATTCACCAAAGATGGACTCTTAATCAACCAATTTGGTGAAAAAAGACGTATCCCTGTAACTATAGACCAAATTCCTGAGCCTTTATTACAAGCTTTTTTAGCAACAGAAGATAACCGTTTTTATGACCATATCGGTATCGATCCAATTGGTATTGTACGCTCAGCACTGGTACTTATTTCTACCGGTGAAAAAAAGCAAGGTGCTAGTACAATCACGATGCAGTTGGCTCGTAACTTCTTTTTAACGCGAGAAAAAGCCTACATTCGTAAGGTAAAAGAAATATTTATTGCCATCCATATCGAAAATTTACTTTCAAAAGATGAAATCTTTGAACTTTATCTGAATAAAATAGAGCTAGGAAACCGAGCCTTTGGTATTGGTGCAGCTGCTCAGGTTTATTATGGTAAAGAGCTAAAAGAGCTTACTCTTGCACAAATGGCAATGATTGCCGGTTTACCCAAAGCGCCTTCAGCACTTAACCCTATTCGTAATCCAAAGCGAGCCAAGGCCAGAAGAAATGTAGTGTTAGGGCGAATGCTAGATGAAAAATATATTTCTAGAGCGCAGTATAACGAAGCTACGAGCCAGCCAATTACCGCCTATTTCCATGGAGCTGAAATTGACTTATATGCGCCATATATTTCAGAAATGGTACGTGCTGAAATGGTATCGCGCTACGGTATAGATAAAGCCTATAACTCTGGATTTAAAGTGTATACTTCTGTTGAGTCAAATATTCAACAGGCGGCACAAACGGCTTTGGTTAACAATTTACATGCCTATGATATGCGCCATGGATTTAGAGGTCCTGAAGCCATTTTATGGGATCCACAAACAGAGCCCACACCTTCTGATTCTAAGTTATTAAACATTTTAAAAGAGGCCAATGAACTAGGCCCTCTAAAAGCCGCTGCAGTTTTAAATGTATCCGACAAAAGCGCGGAAGTAATACTTAAAAGCGGCGAACGCACAACATTGACTTGGGATAATCTAAAGTGGGCACGTAAGTTTATCACCCGTTATCGCCAAAGCTTTGCTCCTGAAGCAGCAAGCGATATATTAACGCCTGGCATGCAAATATGGCTGCGTAAAAATGATGACAACAGCTATATTTTGAGTCAAATCCCTGAAGCTGCAAGCGCCATTGTGTCTTTAGACCCACAAGACGGGCGTATAAAAGCCATTGTAGGCGGTTACAGCTTTGAACAAAGCCAATATAACCGTGCAGTGCAAGCTAAACGCCAAGTTGGCTCTAATATTAAGCCATTTATATACTCTGCTGCACTTGAAAAAGGCTACACCTTAGCGTCAATTTTAAATGATGCTCCTATAAATCAATGGGATAAAAGCCAAGGTGTCGCATGGCGACCTAAAAATAGCCCTGCCATTTATAATGGCCCTATTCGCATTCGCCGTGCTTTAGCACAATCAAAAAATGTGATTTCGGTACGTTTATTACGTGGTGTTGGCTTGCAACGTACAGCCGATCATTTACTTAAATTTGGCTTTGCAAATGAAGATATAAATCGCAGTGAATCACTGGCTTTAGGTAGCGCATCTATCACTCCAATAGAGTTAGCTCGTGGCATGAGTACTTTTGCCAATGGCGGCCACTTAATCGAACCTTACTTTATTTCAGAAATTCAAGATGCCATGGGCAACACCTTATTTAAAACTAACCCGACTGTAATTTGTGATAATGAAACGACAACGCCTAGCTCGCTAATGCTAAGTGAGCAAGTAGCACCAAATTGCGCGCCGCAGATTATATCTAAACAAAATGCATTTTTAATTGCCAGTGCTATGAACAGCGCAATTTGGGGGGGTGGTAGCTGGTCTCATAAAACAGGTTGGAGTGGCACAGGATGGCGTGCACAAGCGCTAAAACGTCGCGATCTGTCAGGTAAAACAGGCACCACGAATGACTCTGTAGATACTTGGTTTAGCGGCTTTAATCGCGATGTGATGACCTCTGTTTGGGTTGGCTTTGATAACCCTGGTAATACGTTGGGACGCTCAACCTATAACAATAACTTAGGAAGTGGGCAAATATCAGGTGCAGAATCAGGTGCTAAAACAGCTCAGCCTGCATGGGTGGATTTTATGAGAGTCGCACTGGATGGTAAACCTGCGGCACCTATCGAACCGCCTGAAGGGTTGGTTTCTATTCGTATTGACTTAGAAACGGGGCTATTAAGTCATAAAAACGATTACACCAGCCGTTTTGAATACTTTGAAAAAGGCACCGCTCCCACCAAGTATGTGTTATCACAACCAAATGATATATTTGAAGAAAACACTAAAACTGAAGAAGAGCTATTTTAAATATAGCGAACATCAAAAAGGCCGCTAATTTGCGGCCTTTTTGATGGTCTAACTAATATTTTGTACCAACCAGTATAAGTCAGAGTGCACGCCCGCTGCGGTCACTTCTTTACCCGCACCGGGGCCTTGTATCACTAATGCGTTTTGGTTATACCACTGAGTATTAATCACAAAAATATTATCGCCAGGTGTTAAATTAGCAACCGCTTCGCTTTTTGGTACATAGGCAATTCCTACCTTAGCGTTTAGCTTGCTGTTTTTAAACTCTAGCAATCCGGTATAACACAGTGCAGCATTTTGTTGCAAAGCCGCTTCGAAGTGCTGCTTGATAAACGTATCTAAACTAGCCTTGTTATCAACAAAGTCATTCCAACTGCCCGCACTTAGCTCATCGGGCATCAATGCCGATAAAGAAATGTCACCAAGTTCCAATTCAATACCTAATTCACGCGCCAAAATAAGCAACTTGCGTTGCATATCTCGGCCAGATAAATCTTCTCGCGGATCAGGTTCGGTGAACCCCAAAGCTTGTGCTTCAAGCACTAAATCTGAAAATGCCTTGCTGCCATCATACATACTGCATAACCATGACAGCGTGCCAGAAAACACGCCTTCTATACGCGTTATTTTATCGCCACTGTTTTGCAAATCGGCCAGTGCAAAGTTAATCGGTAATCCGGCTCCCACACTGGCATTATAACGCCAATGTAAGCCGCGCTGTGCCAAATCTTCACGTAATGCTTGATACCAGCTCAGCGGAGCTGTGCCTGCGTATTTATTAGCACTAATTAAGTGACAATTTAATTCCACAAATTTGCTATAAAGCTGGCTAAAATATTCACTGGCGGTAATATCAATCACTACCTTATGTTCATACTCAAGCGTATCAATGTATGACAGCAAATCAGCTTGCTGATAGGGGCTTGCATGCTTTTCCCATTGCTGTTGCCAGCTCTCACAGTCTAACCCATTGGCATTAACCAGCATCTGCTCTGAGCGCAGTAATGCTACTAACTTAACGTTAAAACCTGATGATAAACGGGCTAGTTGTGCTGGTAGTTGGCGCATAAATTCGGTACCCACATTACCAAGCCCTGCAATAATTAAAGCTATTTCTTGCGCTTTATTGATCAATTTATCATGCAGTAAGCTCAGCACATCACTCTCAAGTACCTGATCGGTTAATAATAACGTATAACCGTCACCAAAATGAGTAAACCTAGGATGGATTGATTGCGCTTGAAGTACAGCGGCACTTTGCTCACCGAGCATCGCTATATCTTGCTCTGATGCAATAATTGCAACCCCATTTAAGTTAGACTCACTAATGTTGGCGCGGCCAGCAAAATAATTAACCACCTGATATGTCGCCGACGCAGGGACTACCAAGTAAATTTCGCCCGCATGTTCAAAGTGATGCAAACTATGCTGAATAAGCTGACTAACATGCGCTACCTCGCCTTCACTCAAGTCATCAACAGTGAGTAAATCCACATTGTTAATCGTGGTTAAAAAGCGCTTTTGTTTACTCATTCCTAGTTTAACTATTTCGGTATGGCTGCCTTGAAGATCGTAACTACTGCGAACAATTAACTCTATATCGGTCCCTTTTAATGGCGATAATGTTTTAGCATGTAGTACGGGGTTACCTAGTCTAGCCAATAAATTAGCTTGTTCGCGGCACACCCGCGCATACTTAATCGCATTAGCGACCTTACGCGGATCAGTACTAAAAACACCTTGAGTGTCAGTCCAAATAGACACTTTTTTAGCATTGCAATATCGTGCTAATAAAGTAGCACTGTAATCACTACCATTTCGCCCTAAGGTCACGGTTTCATGTTGTAAATTAGCCGCAATAAACCCTGTAACGACATTAATTTTGCTTGTATCTATGGCTTTTAAGCACTGCTGCTGATTATTAGCATGCTGTAGCTGCCCTGCGTCTAATATAAATAACTGCCTAGCGTCCAGAGCGCAAGCACTAACGTTAAGTTGCCCTAAGTAAGCGCTTAATAGCCTTGCAGACCATAATTCGCCATGAGCTAATAGCCACGCTTCAGTTAATATGTTTTGCTTAGCCTGCTGGGTAATCGTGCTTAGCTCAGTGGCAAGTATATTGAGTGCTTCATGCTTAGCACCCGCTATAAGCAATTGTTCAATTAGCGAAGATTGATGATTACTTATTAATAAAATAATGTCAGCAATCGCTTGGGTATCTTGCTGTTGGAAGCTTTGCCACAATTTAACCAAGGTATCGGTGGTTTTACCGGCAGCAGATACCACCACACAATCCCCTGCTTGAGCATGAGTTAAAATAATATTTGCGACACTTTTAAAGCGATCCACTGAGCTTAAACTCGAACCACCAAATTTATGAACCTGATTTACCATGTTAATACCAACTCGACTTCATGTTTTATATTTTCAAAATTGGTAGGCACTACCATAACGCCGGATGCGCCGCGTTTAGTTTCGCTGAGCCAAATGACTCACTGGCACCATTTTTTGCAGCTAAAGCATTATCTGCTTGCCCGGGGCGAACCAAATTAAATACCCTGTCTAAATCAGCAAGTAAGTCTTTTGCATCTTCAATACCCACCGAAATACGAATAAGCGTATCACCCACCCCAGCTTCTGCACGGGCAGTCGCCTCCATGCCTGCATGGGTCATGGTTGCGGGGTGACAAATCAAACTTTCAACTCCGCCTAATGATTCCGCCAAACTAAATTCATTTAAGCGCGTTAAAAACGCTGCAGCATCGTTTATATCGCCTTTGATATCAAAACTAACCATTGCACCAAAGCCAAACTGCTGCGCCTTAGCAAGCGCATGTTGTGGATGTGATTCAAGACCTGGATAGTAAACCTGAGCAACAAACGGGGAGTTTTCTAGATACTGTGCAATAGCGAGTGCATTTTCTTGGTGCTGCCTCAAACGCACGTTTAACGTGCGCAAACCTCTGAGAGTTAAATAGCTATCAAATGGCGCTCCAGTAATGCCAATATTATTTGCCCACCATGCCAGTTCTTCACCAAGCTCAGCGGTTGCTGCAATAACCGCCCCCCCAACAACATCTGAATGACCATTGATATATTTAGTAGTTGAGTGAACCACAATATCAGCACCAAATTTAATCGGATTTTGCAAAGCCGGCGATAAAAATGTGTTATCGGCAGCAACCAGAGCACCGCACTGCTTAGCAATATCGGTAACTGCTTTAATATCAGTTAATCGTAAAATTGGATTACTCGGTGTTTCAATCCAGATCAGCTTAGGTTTAATAGCAAGAATTTGCGATAAGCTTTCGCTTTTAGTGAAATCGACCACTTCTAGCTTTAACAAGCCGCGTTTTTCCAGTGAAGTAAATAAACGATAACTGCCCCCATAACAATCGTGAGGGATCACTAATGTATCGTCACTATTTAATAATTGGGTTGTTAAGTGAACAGCCGCCATGCCCGTTGCGGTAATTATACCTTTAGCCCCGCCTTCAAGTTCAGTGAGCGCCTCAGCCAAAATGTCACGGTTAGGATTACCACTGCGGCCATAATCATATTGGCGCTTGGTATCAAAGTCAGCAAATGAGTAAGTGGTTGATAAATAAAGCGGTGGAACAACCGCACCATGCTGTTTATCGGCTTCTATTCCAGTACGAACAGCAATTGTTGCCTTATTTTTTTCACTCATTTTCGTCACCTTTACTATTTTGGATGTTTAGACGTCTAAAAGGTAGCGCATGCAGTTTAAGATGTCAAAACATTTAAATGTCTAGATAGCTAAATAACTAGTATTTGACTATCTTTTTTAAACCGATAGAATTTCACGCATATTTACACGCTTTGATGCTGTGTGAGCAATTTATAATCTGAGGCAACGATACATCTTATGGCTAAATGGAATGGTGAATATATTCACCCATACGCAGAACACGGGAAAAAATCCGAACAAGTAAAAAAGATCACCGTTTCGATCCCGCTAAATGTATTAAAAGTATTAACCGACGAGCGTACCCGTCGTCAAATAAACAACTTACGCCATGCAACAAATAGTGAGCTTTTATGCGAAGCGTTCTTGCATGCGTTTACAGGGCAACCGCTACCTAATGATGATGATCTACGTAAAGACAACGCAGAAAAAGTACCTGAAGAGGTGAAGAAAATAATGCAAGAAATGGGACTAGAAGTGCCTATTTTAAATGAAGACTAAATTTCTTTATCTGTGTTATAAAAAAACCTCAGCAAATGCTGAGGTTTTTTTGCGTTAATTTACACTTAAAATTACGCCATGTAATTTTCTGGCATATCAATTTGTGCCACACCCGAATCAACTGCAGCTTGAGCAACGGCTTTGGCGATACGAGGCAGTAAGCGCGGATCCATAGGTTTTGGTATAATATATTTAGCACCAAACTCTAATTTATCGATACCTGCAGCAGTCAGTACTTCAGCCGGAACTGGCTCTTTAGCAATACTGCGAATTGCCTCTACAGCAGCTATTTTCATTTCATCGTTTATTTCACTTGCGCGTACATCTAGTGCGCCGCGGAAAATAAATGGAAAACAAAGTACGTTGTTAACTTGGTTCGGATAATCAGAGCGGCCAGTCGCCATAATAAGATCGTTGCGTGCAGCATGTGCTAATTGCGGATCAATTTCAGGATCGGGGTTTGAACATGCAAATACAACTGGGCGGTCAGCCATTAACTTCAAATCATCGGCGGCTAATAAATTAGGGCCTGATACACCAACAAACACATCGGCATCTTCAATTACGTCCTGTAAAGTACGTTTATCCGTGTTGTTTGCAAATAATTGCTTATATTCATTTAAGTCATCACGACGTGTATGAATAACGCCTTTACGGTCTAACATATAAATGTGTTCACGCAGTGCGCCACACTTAATTAAAAGCTCCATACAGGCAACAGCTGCAGCGCCGGCACCTAAACACACGATAATCGCATCTTCAATTGCTTTACCTTGTACTTCTAGCGCATTTAGCATACCCGCAGCCGTTACAATTGCCGTACCATGTTGATCATCATGAAACACAGGAATGCTGCAACGTTCTATAAGTGCTTTTTCTATCTCAAAACATTCTGGCGCTTTAATATCTTCTAGGTTGATACCACCAAACGTGTCTGCAATATTCGCAACCGTGTTGATAAAGTCTTCGGTTGTGCGGTGCTTAACTTCTATATCAATTGAATCTAGGCCTGCAAAACGTTTAAATAATAATGCTTTGCCTTCCATTACTGGTTTTGAGGCCAGAGGGCCTAAATTACCTAAGCCTAAAATTGCGGTGCCGTTAGTAATAACCGCAACCATATTTCCTTTACCAGTATACTTATAGGCATTTGCTGGATCAGCGGCAATTTCACGAACAGGTTCTGCAACACCTGGGCTATATGCGAGCGCGAGGTCTTTAACCGTCTCAGCGGGCTTGGTCAGCTCAATACTGATTTTACCTGGAACGGGATGGGCATGGTAATGTAGTGCTTGTTCACGAAAATCTGACATAACGCGATTATATCCTGCAATTTAAGTTAAAGTGAGAGGTAGTTTTATTCTACGATACCTTTATTATTTTTAAATTCCAAGCAATATCAGGTCTATCCTGTTATATGCTAGAACTCTTAATTTTAAGTGATTTATCAGCAACTTCCCTAGATTATCCTGACATTTTTAAAATATAAATTCGTCATAAAAATGAAAATTACAGGTCGTTTTTACCCTTATTCAATATTTATGAAATACTCTTTTCAGTCTTAAATTAAAATAGTGAAATACCGAACTTTGTTTAACTTTAAATACAAATAACTTCACGTTAACTACATTTAAGTACCATATTTAAAGTGTAACAAATAAAAATATAGATAATATTGGCAATTTTGTCTGCAAATGTTTATGCATATTCGGAATAAGAACAGGAAATAGTTATGCAAAAATAATAAATACAAAACTGTTATAAAAATGGAGGGATAAGTGAATTTTAGGCACAAAAAAAGCACCCTAAGGTGCTTTTTTTTACATAGAAACAAAAAATTATTTTTTGCTGCTAAGTGCACCGAAGCGCTTGTTGAAGCGATCAACACGGCCGCCAGTGTCTAAAATCTTTTGCTTACCAGTGTAAAACGGGTGACACGCAGAACATACGTCTAAGTGAATGTCTTTACACAAAGTAGAACGAGTTTCGAATTTGTTTCCGCATGAACAAGTTGCAGAAATTACTTCGTACTTAGGGTGAATACCTTCTTTCATAGGAACCTCTAGTTAAGGCCGCATCGCTCTCCAAACCCGAAGTCTGGCACCATACGTCGTTAAAACAAATTTATTGGTCGCGAATTTTATCCAACAACCCGCACGCACACAAGCTTTAATTATTCTTTTTACTAAAAAGTCGGCAAACACCTATTGATTACTGATTTGTCGGTAGGCTTTTAATACTATTTTTAGTACATTAGGCTATTAGGTTTCTTAGTTGAGTTGTTATGTGTTTTGTTGAAGTTGCAATAAAAGTCCCCTTACCTCGCACCTTTGATTATAAAGTGGATGAGCAATTAACACCGCTGACTCAATTGCAGCCTGGCATGCGCGTACTCGTCCCTTTTGGCAATCAACGAAAAGTAGCGGTTATCCTTAGTTTAAAAACCGATACAGAAGTTCCTGAAGGCAAAATCAAATCTATTATTGAAGTAATTGATAATTCGCCGGTGTTATCTGCGCAACATTTGGAGCTGCTGAAGTTTACTGCGCGTTATTATTGTTATCCACTAGGTGAAACTATTCATATTGCACTCCCCAATGCGCTGCGCCAAGGTGAATGCCCTGATAAAACCAGTATAAATATGCTGACGTTAACTGATAAAGGGGCGCTTTTACCATCTTTAAAAGCTAAAACACAGCTTAACTTGCTTAAGCAATTATCTGCATCGGGTAAATCATCATTAACGGAACTAAAAGCACTCGGGTTTAATAAAAAGACTATTGATAGCCTGTTGGCAAAAGAGTTGATAGTGCAAACCATTGAACATGACAATCAATGGCAACATGCCTCTCCTACTGTGGGCACTAAGCCTCGCTTAAATAAAGAACAAGCGATTGCTTGCACAGCTATTAATCAAAGCACCGGTTTCAATAGCTTTTTACTTGAAGGTGTCACTGGTAGCGGTAAAACAGAAGTTTACCTACAGTGTCTTGAAGAGGTGTTAAAGCGTGGAGAGCAAGCGTTAGTACTTGTTCCTGAGATAGGTCTAACACCGCAAACAGTGAATCGTTTTAGGCGCCGCTTCCCTGACACGCCAATTATGCTATGGCATTCAGCGCTCACCGATAACGAGCGCCTGCAAACATGGCGGTTTTGTGAAAAAGGCAGTTGTGCCATCGTTATAGGTACTCGTTCGAGTATTTTTCTGCCCTTTTTAAAACTCGGGATGATTGTGGTTGATGAAGAACATGATGCTTCATTTAAACAACAAGATACTTTACGCTATCATGCACGCGATTTAGCAGCGTATCGTGCTTATCAGCATAACATTCCGCTTATTTTAGGCAGTGCGACTCCCGCATTAGAAACACTGCACAAAGCAATTAATAACAAATACCAGTTACTCACATTAAGTGAGCGAGCACAAACTGCCACCGATAATCAATTTAAGCTTCTCGACATGAAAGGTCAGCCTGATCAAGCAGGTATTGCCCATGCGAGCCTAGCGATAATGCGCCAGCACCTGAATAAAGGTAAGCAGGTAATGGTATTTTTAAACCGCCGTGGTTTTTCGCCTACTTTAATATGTCATGAGTGTGGTTGGTTAAGTGAATGTAATCGCTGCAGCACGAGTGCAACCTTTCATAAAGCCATCGGTCAGATGATTTGCCATCACTGTGGTGACCAATATCAAGTACCGCATCAATGCCCTGACTGTGGAAGCACGCAGATATTTCCTAACGGCAAAGGCACCGAACAGATAGAAGAATTTTTGAGTACTGAATTTAAAGACATTCCAATTAGCCGAATAGATCGCGACTCTACGAGGCGCAAAGGCAGCCTTGAAAAAGCATTGGATGAAATAAACCAAGGCGGCGCACGCATTTTAGTCGGTACGCAAATGCTGGCCAAAGGCCACCACTTTGCGGATGTAAGCTTAGTACTTATTTTAGACGTAGATAGTGGTTTATATTCGTGTGACTTTAGGGCAACAGAACACCTTGCTCAATTAGTGACACAGGTTGCAGGTAGAGCAGGACGTTCTGGTGAGCCCGGTGAAGTATTATTACAAACACACTTCCCTGAGCACCCGTTATTACAAGATTTAGTTAATAACGGCTATCAAGATTTTGCCCGCTTTGCGCTCACTGAGCGCAGTGACGCGCAACTGCCGCCCATCACCAGTATGGCGATAGTTCGTGCACAGGGACATAACATTAAGCAAGTCGTCGACTTTCTAACGGATTTGGTTCCTGTCAATGGGGTATCTGGTATACAATTGCTTGGACCAATCCCAGCACCTTTAGAAAAGATTGCGGGGATGTATCGTTTTCAATTACATATTCAAGCGCAAGATCGACGCATTTTACACCCGTATCTTGCACAAATGGTTGATTATCTCAGCACCAGCAAACTAGCTCAAAAAGTTCGCTGGAGTTTAGACGTAGACCCTACAGACATGATTTAGGTAAGGCCACACATAACACCATGGCACAGCACGATTATATTAATAAAAAACCAAAAAATAGAAAAAATACCAAACAAGAACCGGCTAAAAAACCTTTTCCGCTGTTATTAACCCTGATTGCACTAGTACTTGTGGGTGGCTTTGCATATGGACTCTGGTTTGTTAAAAATAATGCCGATCCTGATCTTGTTGAAAAACAAGCAAACCCAACAGCCGAAAAACAAGTAGAAATAGCTAAACCGCGACCACCTAAATTTATTAAAGAAATTAAAGAGCATGAAATTCAAGTTGAAGTGAAAGAACTTGAACAAAAAGGCCCGTATGTTATGCAGTGTGGTTCATTTAAAACGCATCAACAAGCTGAAACCTTAAAGGCTAAAATAGCCTTTGCTGGGCTAATTTCAGAGATCAAAAAAGCCACAGGTACCAATGGTGTTTGGTATAAGGTGCGTTTAGGGCCTTATGAAACCAAGCGCCAAGCAGAAAGTGATAAAAATAAACTAAAACGAATTAATATCGTTGGCTGCGGAATTTGGGGCTGGACTTGAATTTAAACCATTCACCCATATAACCTCTTCATAATCGTTTTTTACGCGCTGCCCCCTTGCAGCGCGATGATGAGGAATAACATGACTACAATCGTAAGTGTACGCCGTGATGACAAAGTTGTTATTGGTGGTGACGGCCAAGTCTCCCTTGGTAATACTGTAATGAAGGGCAATGCCCGAAAAGTTCGACGTCTTTATAATGGCAAAGTAATTGCTGGTTTTGCTGGCGGTACTGCTGATGCCTTCACCCTTTTCGAACGTTTTGAAAGCAAATTAGAAATGCACCAAGGTAATCTAACTAAAGCGGCCGTAGAAATGGCTAAAGATTGGCGTAGCGATCGCGCCCTACGTAAACTTGAAGCCCTGCTAGCTGTCGCTGATGAAACTGCCTCACTGATCATCACTGGTAATGGTGACGTCGTACAACCTGAAAACGACCTGATCGCAATTGGCAGTGGCGGAAACTTTGCGCAATCTGCTGCAACCGCCTTATTAGAAAATACCGACTTAAGTGCTCGTGAAATTGTAGAGAAAAGCCTAACAATTGCTGGCAACATCTGTGTATTTACGAATAACTTCCAAACTATCGAAGAATTGTAATAGGAACTCGCCATGTCTGATATGACCCCAAGAGAAATTGTTCATGAGCTAGACCAGCATATTATTGGTCAAGCAAAAGCAAAAAAAGCGGTTGCTATTGCCCTTCGTAATCGCTGGCGCCGTATGCAGTTAAACGAAGACTTACGCACAGAAGTAACGCCAAAGAATATTTTAATGATTGGCCCAACTGGTGTAGGTAAAACAGAAATTGCGCGTCGTTTAGCAAAACTTGCTAATGCCCCTTTTATCAAAGTTGAAGCCACTAAATTTACAGAGGTGGGTTATGTAGGTAAAGAAGTTGAAACTATCATCCGTGATTTAGTTGATGTTTCAATTAAAATGACTCGTGAGCAACAAACTAAAAAGTTTAAACACCGTGCAGAAGAAGCTGCAGAAGAGCGTATTTTAGATGTATTACTGCCTCCAGTGAAAGATCAATACGGTGAAGTTCAGCGCGATGATAACTCATCAACACGCCAATCGTTTCGTAAAAAATTACGTGAAGGCCAGTTAGATGACAAAGAAATTGATATTGACTTAGCGCAAGCCCAGCCGAATGTTGAAATTATGGCTCCTCCTGGCATGGAAGAAATGACCAACCAGCTACAGGGTATGTTTCAAAATATGGGTGGTGATAAACGCACTAAACGTAAGCTTAAAATTAAAGAAGCGTTTAAATTACTTACCGAAGAAGAAGCCGGTAAGTTAGTCAACCCTGAAGAATTGAAAGAGCAAGCAATTTTTGCGGTAGAGCAAAATGGCATTGTGTTTATTGATGAAATAGACAAAATCTGTAAGCGTGGTGAAGCTTCAGGCCCAGATGTAAGCCGTGAAGGTGTACAACGTGATTTATTACCGCTTATTGAAGGCTCTACGGTTAATACTAAGCATGGTATGGTTAAAACTGACCACATGCTATTTATTGCCTCAGGTGCATTCCAAATGTCTAAGCCATCAGACATGATCCCT
Organism: Pseudoalteromonas sp. P1-16-1b; assembly: GCF_001401785.1. Classification (GTDB taxonomy): domain Bacteria; phylum Pseudomonadota; class Gammaproteobacteria; order Enterobacterales; family Alteromonadaceae; genus Pseudoalteromonas; species Pseudoalteromonas undina. The sequence continues at coordinate 93,198 of NZ_LKGQ01000006.1, forward strand.
GAACTACAAGGCCGTTTACCTATTCGTGTTGAACTTGAAGCACTAACAGCCGATGACTTTAAGCGTATTTTAACTGAGCCACACGCATCACTTACTGAACAACAACGTGAGCTACTTAAAACAGAACAAGTTGCTATTGAGTTTAGCGACGATGCAATTGAGCGTATTGCTAAAGCCGCGTGGCAGGTTAATGAGAAAACTGAAAACATCGGTGCTCGCCGTCTGCATACTGTTATGGAAAGATTAATGGAAGAAATTTCATATGATGCTTCAGAAAAAGCAGGTTCAAGTTTAGTTATTGACGCTGCCTATGTTGAAAAGCACCTAGGTGCACTGGTTGAAGATGAAGACTTAAGTCGCTTTATTCTTTAATTGCAAAGACATAAAACGTTATACTAAAGCCTCCAGCATGGAGGCTTTTTTGTAAGTGAGATGACAATGAAACAAGTAACTAAAGTGCACTATCATAGTGTAAGTAAAAATTTAGATGTGTTTTTTGATGATCATTCAGAGACAACCTTCAGTGCGGAGTTTTTACGGGTACACTCTCCCTCAGCCGAGGTTCAAGGCCATGGCTCTGAACCTATGAAGTTGGTACTTAATAAACAAGCTGTGGCTATTAAAACCATTACACCCGTAGGGCATTACGCATTACGTTTAGAGTTTGACGATGGTCATAATAGCGGGCTATTTAGCTGGCAATATTTTGCTAAGCTGCAGGCTGAGAAAGCGAGCTTGTGGGACACATATTTAGAACGTGTTAAACAGCATGAAGATAACAAAGACAGCGTACCAATAAAATTTGTACCTTAGCGCCAGTGGGGATGCTTCTGCTTAGTTAGTAAGAAAAAAGCGGCAATTAAGCCACTTTTTTCTATGGAAAGTTATACTTTATATTTTGAGATTGCTTGATGAAGCACCCTTGATTGCTCAGATACCTCTTCACTGGTTTGCGCATTAGTTTGTGAGTGAGCGGCAGCTCCTTCAGCAATATCTCGAATACGGACTACATTTTTATTAACCTCTGATGCTACCTGACTCTGTTCATCAATAGCAGTGGCTATATGTGTACTCATTTCCATAATCGTTTGCACATCAACAGTGATTGCTCCTAGCAATTCACCCGCTTTTGTTGCTTGTGTTGCACTCTCACCACCCTGAGTACGACACTGATGCATAATACTCACTACCTCTTGGGTACGCTGTTGTAAGGTGTTAATAATACCTTCAATTTCGCTAGTTGACTCTTGCGTGCGTTGTGCAAGTGAGCGCACCTCATCTGCAACAACCGCAAAACCACGACCTTGCTCACCCGCTCTTGCTGCTTCAATAGCCGCATTTAGAGCCAGTAAATTAGTTTGTTCTGCAATGGCACGAATTACATCAAGTACAGAGCCAATGGTTTCACCATCTTTTTCTAGCTGTGACACCACGCTAGAGGCCTTACCAAGCGAATCAGACAAAGCATTAATATGTTTAATGGTTGACTCTACTTCAACTTGACCTTGTTGAGCACTTACATTGGTTGATTCAGCTTTTTTAGCTGCAGCTTCTGTATTATGTGAAATATCTTGAATCGTTGCTTGCATTTCTGTGGCTGCCGTTGCCACCATGTCCGCTTCATGCAATTGCTCTTGCATGCCAGAACTAGTTGCTGAGGTTGTTTCAGATAAGTTACCCGTTGCTATATTAAGCGTTGTCAGAGCAGTATTTACTTCATAGATAAGATCTTTAAAGTCGCTAATCAAGCTATTAAAATCTATGGTCATCCTAGTGACTTCATCTTCTCCTTTGTGCTCTATGAATAAGCTTAAATCATTGTTTCGTCTTATCTTGTCAATAGTTTGATAAACTTTCTCAATAGGCTGAATTATTGAGCGGCTAGTTAAATACACAAGGACCATAACAATAATACTGGCAGCTATAAATATCGCTATTGCTAATAATTGCGCCTGCTGAGCTGTCTCACTCACTTGCTTTTTAGTGGCCGTAGTAATGGCAGTAACCACATCATCACTTTTCTTAACACTAACTCTCATTTTCCCAAGAGCACCCGAATCTAAATCAACCCCTAAGGCGACTTGTGCATCGACTAGTGCGGTAAATTTGCCTTGGTAATTAGTCATTAATGAGGTTAATTGATTGCGTATATTACTAGGTATTTCTGCGGTATTTATTTGTTGTTTTAACTCATCACCCAATTTATTAAATCGGTCTAAATATTTGGTATCTAAACGTAACATAAAGTCTTTTTCAGCACGGCGTAGCTGCAGCATAGTAGTAAGTAATTTATAATTATTTTGCTGGTTCAGCAGTGTTTCAATGTTGTGTACTGACTCACGCAATTCGCCATAGAGTGCATCTTTAGGGTGTAAACCTATCTTTCGCTGTAAATTAACAACAACTTGAAAGTCATCATAATACTGCTTTGCAAGCGCCTCAAATTGGTTAACCTGAGCAATGGCAATATCTAAATCGTTTGATAAAACAGATAGTTTCCCCAGTTTTAGCTGAAGCTGTTTATATTCATTGGTGAATAAATCTAAGCTATTTTCATCTTTATAAAATAAAAAATCTTTTTCATATTTACGCATCGAAAGCTCATGCACATCAAGTTCTTCGGCGTATTGAATTGTTTCATTTAATTTAAGCATTACACGTGCTTCATAAATGATAATGCATAGCATGACAATCATTGCTAAGCCAACAACTAGGGCATTTAGTTGCAAACGGCGTTTTATCGTCAGATTTTGTAAAAAATTCATTGTAAATACCTATATTAAATTTGCCAGCGCAGTATAACGTGATGCTTCATTTCATTTAAATCATTAAGTTTGAACAAAATAAAAGGGGTCGCCGGTAAAATTTAACCATTTACAAACTCCTTTTAAACAAATGGACAATATTAAACCATTGGCCTAACCACAGTATTACTCAATTTTACAACTCTTGCCACTGAAGAGGAAAAGTTCAGCTGCATCAAAGATGCAATACACCTGTTTGTAATCTTGTTGTGAATAAATGACAAGTTTATGAAAGAATTATTATTCTTATAGTTGATTTAGTTCTAATTATGGCTAAATTTACTGCGATTAAGTCGTTGTTATTGCCTATAAGGAGGGTATACTGAGTTACTAACTTATGTATCTTTTGAGGATAAAATAATGGATTACAGCACTTCTGATTTATGTGACCACTTTGCTGATGTGGTTGACGTGCTTGAACCTATGTTCATCAACTTTGGTGGTCGACACAGTTTTGGTGGCCGCATTAAAACGGTAAAATGTTTTGAAAACAATGAACTGATCCGCCAATTACTTTCTCAAGATGGTACTGATCAGATTTTACTTATTGATGGCGGCGGCTCAACTCGCAGAGCATTAATCGACATTGAGCTGGCTGAGCTGGCACTAGAAAACAATTGGCAAGGTATTATTGTATATGGTGCATTACGTCACGTTGATGAGCTTGAAGAACTTGATTTAGGGATCCAAGCTATTGCATCAATTCCTGTTGCAGCAGACAGTGAAGGCGCGGGCGAAAGCGGTATAGGGGTTAATTTTGCTGGCGTATCATTTTTTGATGATGACTTTGTTTATGCCGACAGTACAGGTATTGTACTTTCTGCTGAAGAATTAGAGCTAGAAATAATAGAACTTTAGTGTGACTGTTCAGCTTAAAATATATAACGAAAGCACGGTAAAGGAAATTTGCTCTGACCGTGCTGGAGAGCTAAAAGCATGGCAGTCGATGGCATTACTCGATGCCCGCGACAATATCCAACAAGCGCTTGCTGATGCCGTACAATTTGGTATGCGCTTTGTCTTACTCGGCATATGTGAAGACATTGGACCGAGAGCCAACCTAGGAAAAGGCGGTGCACAGTATGCTTGGCCTGCTTTTTTACAACGGTTTTTAAACCAACCTCACAATAATGCCATCGCTATGCAAAAAGTGTTACTGCTTGGCGAAGTTAACCTCGACGATTTAATGCAACAAGCCCAAACGCTTGATAATCATAATCCAAACGACTTAGCTCAATTGCGTAAGCTGTGCGCTGAAGTAGATGAGCGAGTTGAAGCAATTTTAGACATGGTTTTTAAAGCGGGCCTTGAACCTATTATTATTGGCGGCGGACACAATAACTGTTTGGGTATTATTCGCTCGCTTGCCAAACATAGCCACAGCGCAATTAACGCGATTAATTTAGATCCTCATGCCGACTTTCGTGAGTGTGAAGGTAGGCACAGTGGTAATGGGTTTAGCTACGCTTACCAAGAGCAGCTGCTCAAGAATTACCATGTTATTGGCTTACATGAGCTAAAAAACAATCAACCTATTTTTGATGCTATGCAGAGCGCTAACTTTAGCTACACAAGCTATCAAACAATTAATGTGAAGCGCGAAATAAACTTAACAGAAGCAACCACCCATGCACTCCAAAGGTTTGATAACGCACCGCTAGGGGTAGAAGTTGATTTAGATAGCTTAACCAATATGCCTGCAAGTGCCTTTAATTACTGTGGTTTTGATGTCAGCGATGGTGAGCATTATGTTTACTTAGCTGCAAATGATCCGCGCAGTGCTTATTTACACTTATGCGAAGCAGCACCTTCACAACACCCTCATTCTATAACTGCAGGTAAATTACAGTGTGGCCAAGTGATCAGTGCTTTAGTTAATACCTATTTACAAACAAAACTAAGCCTTTAAAACACACTTAAAGTTCTTGTGCTTCTAACCATTGCTTAAACCAACTCATTAATCCTAAACTGCTCAATGGGTGTCCAAAATAGTATCCCTGTGAAGCATAGGCTTTTAGACTTTTTACAAACTTTAGTTGATCGAGTGTTTCAACACCTTCAAAAATAACTTTCGTCTGTTGCTGGTTATGCATTTCAACCATGCCACCTACTAAACTACGTATATTATTTTGATTACTAAAGTCTGCAGTTAATGCTGGCGATACTTTAATATATTCCACCGCTAAACTAGGTAACTTAGAAAGTAATACAGGGTTATCACCTAAACCATCAACACACACTTTTAAACCTAAACTATTAAGCCTTGCAATCATGGCTCTGCCTTTATCATCTAAGCTAGTAAAAATATGTAGCGGACATTCTAAAATTAAATCACCAGGCCTGAGTTGATGCTCACCAATAACCCCATAAACAAAATCCACAAACTCTTCGTTGAGCATTTCCGGGCCAAATAAATTAACACTTAAAGGTACCGACATTCCTTCCATACGAAGTGCCATGGCAAGCTCTCCAGCACGTTCAATAACAAAGGTCGCGAGAGAATAACCAAGCCCTGCAATTCTAATATCATTGATAAATCGACTCGCCGACAAAGTCCCTTGAGTTGGATGCTGCCAACGTAATAGCAATTCTAAAAATTCGATTTGGCCATCACTATTTCGAATCACAGGTTGAAAAAACAGTTCAAACTCATCAGCAAAACTGATATTCGCCAGCTCAGTTAATCGCGCTTGCTGCTCTAAGTGCTCAACCGTCATCTGCTGATGATAAGCCACTATTTGTTTATCAGGTCGGCTATCAAGTGCTAAGTAAGCATGACTAATTAACTCATCAAAGCTACTGCTTTGCTGCTCACAATGTACATAACTGGCTCTTACTTTTACTTCAATCGTACAATTAGCTACATTAAAGGGCTTTAAAGTCGCGCCAATAATTTGCTTTATAAGCTGTTGATGTAAATGATTATGGCTTTGTAAATCACAAATAAATGCAAAGTTTAACCCACCCAAATGCGCTAACTTAGCCTGCTCGTCAAGATAAAACACTTCATCACTATTTAATAAGTCTTTTATTCTATTTGCCGACTGAGACAAGAGTAAATCACCAAAATCTCGGCCAATGTGTTGATTAACCTGCGCAAAGCCCTCCAATCTTAAAACAATAAGTGCAGCTCTGAATGAATCTTCATTAATAAGCTCATTATATTTTTGACGTAACTGTTGTTTATCTGGGAAGCTAGTTAAAGGTGAATTTTCAACATACACCTCAGGGTCGGTTTGCGGCTTTAAGGGTGGAGCAATCTGTGGTGCATTATCCATTGAAAAGCTACTGCTACTGAGCAGTAAAATTGGAATAAGTAACCACGCTAAATGTAGCGTAAAAAAGAGGTAACCAATAAATAATAAAGCAAGTAACCCTGTTGCACAGGCACTAACAAGTAATGGGAGTTTTTGCTTTAGTAAATTCGCTTGATATAAATGAAAACCAAACCCCAGAGCCAATAACACAACAAACCAAGGAATGGCAGTACTAACCATAGCTAAACCAATCAGCCCGGTGCATAAAAGGATGAGTCTTATTACGTTACTTTTAACGGTTAACAATACAGCAACCATTGCCATTAAAAGCGCACCACTTAAAAATATAGCTAAATTACTGTAGCTCAATAACGTTCCATCCATAGCTGAGGTACTCACTGACATTAAATAAAACATGGGTTTAAGAGTTAAGTCTTATAATTAGCTAAGTTTACCCAATATCCATAAATTTAACAGTTTATTTACTCCAAACTGATAACTTAATTGTGCTGGATGCTCAATTTGCCAATGTGCTATATCAGCGCGAGCACCTACTTTTAATACGCCTCTATCAGTAAAACCAAGAGCCTGAGCTCCGTGTGCAGTGACTCCCATTAATGCTTGCTCTGGAGTAAAATTAAATAATGTACAAGCCATATTCATCATTAATTGCAAAGAACATAACGGTGATGTGCCGGGGTTAAAATCACTGGCAATTGCGATGGGAACCTTGTATTTATTTAACAGTTCAATCGGAGGGTATTTCGTTTCTTTTAAAAAATAAAAAGCACCGGGCAGTAATACCGCCACAGTACCTGCATTTGCCATAGCTTTAACACCGGCTTCATCAAGATATTCCAAATGATCGGCCGACAAACCATTGTATTGCGCCACCAGCGCAGCACCTTGTTGATTGGATAACTGCTCAGCATGACACTTAATTGCTAACCCCAGCTTTTTAGCCGCATCAAATACTCGCTGCGTTTGCGCATAACTAAAGCCAATATCCTCACAAAACACGTCAACCGCATCGACTAAATCATGTTCAACAAGTGTGTTGAGCATTTCATTACACACTAAATTTATATAATCATCACTGCGATTTTTAAACTCTAAAGGCAATGCATGCGCGCCTAAAAAGGTATTAATGACTTCAATAGGATGATGTTGATTTAAAAGCCTAGCGACTTCTAATATTTTTTTCTCATTTTCTATATCAAGCCCGTACCCTGACTTAATTTCTACCGTAGTGACACCTTCAGCTAGCAGTGCATTTAAACGATCTTTTGCTGCTACAAATAATTGTTCGTGGTCAGCCTTTCGGGTTGCTTTAACTGTACTTGCAATCCCACCCCCTTGCGCGGCAATTTGCTGATAACTTACCCCCTGTAAACGCTGCTCAAACTCCTGTGCACGAGAACCGGCAAACACTAAGTGAGTATGGCAATCCACTAAACCCGGAGTTAACCACTGTCCTTTGATACTTACTACCGGAGTGGCTAATACATCAAAGTCAGGCAACTCAGTTTGCTTACCTAACCATGCTATTTTGCCATTTTTAATTGCTAAAGCCGCATTTTCTATCGCTCCATAAGGCGCATCAATGTTGCTATCCATAGTGGCAATATTGGCATCGGTGAGTAATAAATCGATATCATTTAACTGTTCTGTGGATTCTGTAGCTTGCATAAGTCTCTCCGCGATAGTGTTCAAACGAGTTTAAAAACACATCTTGTATATACAAGATGATTATGCCATCTTACTAGGTATTGTTTATTTTTAATATACTAAAAATATTTATGCCAGCACCTAAGTTTACGCAAATAAAACAATTTATTGTGGACAAAATACGCAGTGGGCTTTGGCTTGAAAACCAACGTGTCCCTTCAGAAAATGAACTAGCAAAACAATTTACAGTAAGCAGAATGACCGCACGTCGGGCACTTAGCGAACTCACTGATGCGGGCATTTTAACCCGTAGCCAAGGTCTAGGAACGTTTGTAGCAAGCTTCAAGTCTCAGTCGTCATTACTTGAAATAAAAAACATCGCCAATGAAGTAAAAGAGCGAAACGGAAACTACAGCTGCACAGTGCAAGTATTAGAATCGATTAATGCCGTCGCGCCAATTGCAATTGCTTTAGGTGTAGAAGTAGATAGCGTGGTGTATCGCAGTGTCATTATTCATAATGAAAACGACAGTCCCTTGCAAGTAGAGGAGCGCTTTGTAAATCCCCCCCTTGCAAAAGATTATTTACAACAAGATTTTACCTCCCTTACCCCACACGAGTACTTATCAACAGTTGCCCCTTTAACGCAAGCGAGGCATACGGTAGAGGCTATTACGCCAAACAGTGAAATGTGCCAATGGCTTAATTTATATAACGAAGAGCCCTGTTTACAAGTAATACGCCGTACTTGGTCGGTAAACGGAATTGTTAGTTTTGCACGACTTATATCGCCGGGCAGTAAGTACCGCTTGGGCGGACAATTAACATTTAAAAACAATAATAAAGCCCATAACGCTTAAATTTAACAGGAGTGAATAATGGATCATCGACTGGACACACAACGCACAATTCGCGCACAGCATGGTAATCAAATATCTACTAAAAGCTGGCAAACCGAAGCAGCTAAACGCATGCTAATGAATAATTTAGACCCTGATGTTGCCGAGCACCCTCAAGCTTTGGTGGTGTATGGCGGAATTGGCCGTGCTGCCCGTGACTGGCCAAGCTACGACAAAATAATTGAGACGCTTGAGCGCCTTGACGATGACGAAACCCTATTAGTGCAATCAGGTAAACCGGTGGGGGTATTTAAAACTCATAGCAACGCACCGCGGGTATTAATTGCAAATTCTAACCTTGTTCCACACTGGGCTAACTGGGAACATTTTAACGAGTTAGATAAAAAAGGCTTGATGATGTACGGCCAAATGACCGCTGGCTCTTGGATTTATATTGGCTCTCAAGGCATAGTGCAAGGCACTTACGAAACCTTTGTAGCTATGGCAAAACAACATTTTTCAGGCGATGCCAAAGGTAAGTGGGTGCTAACAGGTGGCCTCGGAGGAATGGGCGGTGCACAACCATTAGCAGCAACCATGGCAGGCTTTAGTGCCTTAGTAGTGGAATGTGATGAAAGCCGTATCGATTTTCGAATAAAAACAGGGTACGTCGATGTAAAAGCCACAGACCTTGAGCATGCATTAAAATTAATAACCGATGCCTGCGTAAAAGGTGAAGCGCTTTCTGTGGGTTTACTTGGTAACGCGGCTGATGTTTTTAGTACCTTAGTAAAAAGTGGTATTACTCCCGATATAGTCACCGATCAAACCTCAGCCCATGATCCGCTTAACGGCTACCTGCCACAAGGTTGGAGTATGGAGCATGCTGCAAAAATGCGAATCGATAATCCACAAGCAGTGGTGAAAGCGGCCAAACAGTCAATGGCTGTTCAAGTAACAGCGATGTTGGCACTGCAAGATGCAGGCGCGGCAACGACTGATTACGGCAATAATATTCGTCAAATGGCGCTCGAAGAAGGCGTAACAAATGCATTTGATTTCCCTGGATTTGTACCTGCTTATATTCGTCCATTATTTTGTGAAGGCATTGGCCCATTTAGATGGGTAGCACTCTCAGGCGATCCCGAAGATATTTACAAAACAGACGCAAAAGTAAAAGAACTAATTCCTGATGATAAGCATTTGCATAACTGGCTTGATATGGCGCGTGAGCGAATTCAATTTCAAGGATTACCTGCACGTATTTGTTGGGTTGGCTTAAAAGACCGAGCGCGCCTAGCGGTTGCCTTTAATGAAATGGTTAAAAACGGTGAGCTTAAAGCACCGGTAGTTATTGGCCGCGATCATCTTGACTCAGGCTCAGTAGCTAGTCCTAATCGTGAAACAGAGAGCATGCAAGATGGCTCCGATGCAGTCTCTGATTGGCCTTTATTAAATGCCCTGCTCAATACCGCAGGCGGTGCTACTTGGGTATCGCTTCATCATGGCGGTGGTGTAGGTATGGGCTTTAGCCAGCATTCAGGTGTGGTTATTGTTGCCGATGGTACCGATGAAGCAGAGCAACGCCTTGCAAGAGTGCTTTGGAATGATCCTGCTACCGGTGTGATGCGCCATGCCGATGCCGGTTATGACATTGCAAAAAATTGTGCACAACAACAAAACCTAGACCTACCTATGCTTAACAAGGATAAGTCATGATTTCATACACACTTACACCGGGTCAGCTTGAATTACATACCTTAAGAAAAATTAATCAATCGGCCGTAGATTTAACTTTGGCAACTGAAGCCGCTACACAAATAGCAGCCAGTGCCCAGACAGTTCAAGACGTAATAAACGAGCAGCGTACTGTATATGGTATTAATACCGGCTTTGGTTTATTAGCCAATACAAAAATAGCGAATGATGAGCTAGAACTATTACAACGCAGTATTGTGCTTTCACACGCTGCGGGCATTGGCGAGTTAATGGATGACAGCACGGTCAGATTAATGATCACCCTAAAAGTAAATTCTTTATCACGGGGTTATTCTGGTATTCGTCTAGCTGTAATTGAGTTTTTTATACAGCTACTTAAAAATGAAGTATACCCATGCGTGCCTAAAAAAGGCTCAGTGGGCGCATCGGGCGATTTAGCCCCCCTTGCTCATATGTGCCTGCCTTTATTAGGTGAAGGGAAAATGCGCTATCAAGGAGAGCTAATAAGCGCAGAACAGGGGTTAAAAATTGCAGGGCTTGAGCCACTGATATTAGCTGCGAAAGAAGGCTTAGCACTACTAAATGGCACACAGGCCTCTACTGCATTCGCACTGCAGGGCTTATTTAGAGCAGAAGATTTGTACGCACAAAGCTGTGTTATTGGCTCTATAAGTATTGAGGCCGCCATGGGCAGTCGCGCACCATTTGATGCTCGTATTCATGAGGTTCGTGGTCAAAAAGGGCAAATTGATACCGCGCACGTATTTAGAGAGCTATTAAGCACCCACTCACAAATTAGTGACTCACATATTAATTGTGAAAAAGTACAAGACCCATATTGCCTACGTTGCCAACCTCAAGTACTTGGTGCATGTTTAACCCAAATACGTCAAGCCGCCGAGGTACTACTGTGTGAGTCAAACGGGGTAACCGATAACCCACTCGTTTTTGCCGATGTGGGGGATATTATTTCAGGTGGAAATTTTCATGCTGAGCCCGTTGCTATGGCCGCTGATAACCTTGCGATTGCCATTGCCGAAATTGGCGCCTTAGCTGAGCGACGTATTGCCCTACTGATTGACTCTAATTTATCAAAATTGCCGCCATTTTTAGTTGAAAACGGTGGGGTAAATTCAGGGTTTATGATTGCTCAAGTAACCGCAGCTGCGCTCGCTTCTGAAAACAAGTCACTAGCACACCCGGCTTCGGTAGACAGCTTACCCACCTCAGCTAATCAAGAAGACCATGTCTCTATGGCAACTTTTGCTGCTAGGCGCTTAGTTGATATGGCTAATAATACGCAAGGCGTGTTAGCCGTTGAGTGGCTGAGTGCTTCTCAAGGGCTAGAGTTTAGAAAGCCGCTACATGCGTGTGAACAGGTGGAGCATGCTAAGGCGCTGCTACGCCAACATGTTAGCTATTACGACAAAGACCGTTACTTTGCCCCCGATATTGAAGCGGCTAACAGACTACTAAGTGAAGGTAAGTTGTGCGACTTTATAAAAAAATCGCCCTTACCTTCTTATTAAATAGCCTGAACTCTGGTTAAGAGATTTACTAACGTATTGAATCAATATGATATTTATGTTTATTTTCTCTAGCCAGAGATTTCCAGTGAAAACAAGGCGGAATTACGCGTCGAAAGCTCGCCTATTGCAAGTAAATTCAACGCAGTTAGCACTGAAAATAGCTGCTTGAGATAGATTTATTATTCAGAGTTCAGGTTAAATACCATACTGATAACTAAAACCCAGCGCTTCAATCGCTGAGCCAATAACTTTGCGCTCAGCGACTTCATCACTACTAAAACTTGGCATTTGTGTGCCATACAGTTCACACTTTTGTGCATAATAATCTGCTTTACTTGGGTGCGCAGGGTTAACTACATTATAAATGCTTTGCCCTTGTGTCCAATTGTTAAGTACCGCATAAATGGCATTGATCACATCTTGTTGATGCACCATGTTCACCACTTGCTGACTAGAGGTGTTGAGCTCTTTACCTGCCACAAAACGACCCGGCTCTCTGTTTGGCCCCAACAATCCGGCTAATCTTAGAACTTTACCTTGCTGCTCAAGTACTTGCTCTTCAGCATCATAGAGCTTTATTTGTCGCTCGTTAGTGCCAGATATATCGCTACTTTCACTATAAACTCCAGGCTCTTGATCATACACCCCAGTCGATGAGCACAATAAAAAACCTTTGCAATTAAGTTCAGTTGCCAGCTTTAACCCCTGCTCCAGCACCTGCGAATAATCACTTTCGCTGTCACGACTGCGCGGAGGTATAGCACACACCCAGTACGCGTTTTGTAAATCCACTTGGTGCTGCAGCTCGCCGTTTTGTAAAACAAACTGACGCTCAAAATCAAATTGATGGGTGTCACTACGATGAGTTCCTTGCACTTGCCAACCTTGTTTTTGTGCATCAATACATAAGGCTTGGCCAAGCCAACCAGCACCAAGGACTACTAAGTTATCTTTGTTGGTTTGCACTTTATTACCCTTTTATTAAACTCAAACAACGTGTTATGTAGCAATAAAAAAGATGACTAACTCTATGCTACTAAAAATAATATTAGCAAACGCTGGTTACAGAAGATATTAACATACACCTTTTTTACGATTAATAACCTCTTTAATGATAAAGCTTCCGTGCATACACATCTGCCGATAAACCGCATGACTTAAGTGACCTACCGAGAGTAATTAATAAAATTATTGCTCAATTTAAGGATTAAAAAACGATAGCGACAAACAAGGCATTTAAGGGTGAAATTTAAGCGCTTTGCTCTTGTTTTTAATTTATTCAACACCATATCTTTAAAGCATTTCTAATCAACTTTAGCTACATAATGCTATTTTTATGAGCGAGATCTCATTTTTCTGTTTTAAATGAAGATCTTTTTATTGAGGTAGTTTGATGTTTAGCAGAGTCTGGTATAGTAGCGCAGGTAATAAACAGTGCTTTTTAAGCAGCTTAATACAAAATTGCTAATTAATGTGTCCTAAAGGTTAATTCAAAGAATACATTAATTATCAATTGTAAAAAATGGGTTAGCCGATGCACGGCTAGCAAAAAAACACATTGTAACGGTTTTATCATGATATCTAATTTATTTACCAAGATTTTTGGTAGTCGCAATGACCGCACTATTAAAAACCTAAGAAAGACGGTCGCATTGATCAATGCACTTGAAACGCAACTAGAAGCGCTTTCAGATGAAGATTTAAAAGCTAAAACAGCTGAGTTTAGAGAACGTTACGATAACGGACAAAGCCTAAGCGATATTCTACCAGAAGCATTTGCTGTGGTACGTGAGGCGTCAAAGCGTGTAAACGGTATGCGTCACTTCGACGTGCAATTATTAGGTGGTATGGTTTTACAACAAGGCCGTATTGCAGAAATGCGTACTGGTGAAGGTAAAACTCTAACCGCGACACTTCCAGCATATTTAAATGGCTTAACAGGTAAAGGCGTTCATGTCATTACCGTAAATGACTACTTGGCTAAGCGTGATGCTGAAACCAACCGTCCACTATTTGAGTTTTTAGGCTTAACCGTTGGTTGTAATGTTCCGGGCATGATGCCACAACAGAAAAAACAAGCTTATGCAGCTGACATCACTTACGGTACCAATAACGAGTTTGGTTTTGACTACCTACGTGACAACATGGCATTTAGCATTGATGAGCGCGTTCAACGCCCATTATTTTATGCCGTAGTGGATGAAGTGGATTCAATCCTAATTGATGAAGCGCGAACGCCGCTTATTATTTCAGGCCCAGCTGAAGACAGCTCAGAGCTTTACACTGAAATAAATACCATTGTTCCTTTACTTGAACTACAAGAAAAAGAAGATGAGGAAGGGATTGAAGGTGATGGCGATTTCACTATCGATGAAAAATCTAAGCAAGTTCACCTAACTGAGCGTGGGCAAATAAAAGTTGAAGAGCTACTTACAGAGCGCGGCTTAATTGAAGAAGGTGATTCACTGTACTCAGCAGCGAGCATCACGCTACTCAGTCACGTTTATGCAGCTCTTCGTGCGCACAAGCTTTACCAAAAAGATGTTGACTACGTTATTAAAGAAAACGAAGTTATCATTATTGATGAGCACACAGGTCGCTCTATGGAAGGACGCCGTTGGTCAGAAGGTTTACACCAAGCTGTAGAAGCAAAAGAAGGTGTGAAAATTCAAAACGAGAACCAAACGTTAGCTTCTATTACGTTCCAAAATTACTTCCGCTTGTACGAAACGCTAGCAGGTATGACAGGCACCGCCGATACAGAAGCGTTTGAGTTTCAGTCTATCTACGGTTTAGACACAGTTGTTATGCCAACCAATAAGCCAATGATCCGTGATGATCGCGCAGATTTGGTGTACCTAACGCAAGAAGAAAAGTACGAAGCCATTTTAGCAGACATTAAAGACTGTCAAGAACGTGGTCAGCCAGTACTTGTAGGTACTATCTCAATTGAAAGCTCTGAGTACTTGTCGCAGTTTTTACGCAAAGAAAAAATTAAGCACAACGTACTTAATGCTAAATTCCACGCACAAGAAGCAGACATTGTTTCTGATGCGGGCTTACCAGGCACAGTCACCATTGCCACCAACATGGCCGGTCGTGGTACCGATATTGTACTGGGTGGTAATTGGAATAGTGAAGTTGAAAAACTTGAAAACCCAACTGACGAACAAATTGCCGAAATTAAAGCCGCATGGAAGATTCGCCATGACGCAGTAATTGATGCCGGCGGTTTACACATTATTGGTACAGAGCGTCATGAATCACGTCGTATTGATAACCAATTACGTGGTCGTTCTGGCCGTCAAGGTGATGCCGGTTCAAGCCGTTTCTACCTATCGATGGATGATGCGTTAATGCGTATTTTTGCCGGTGAGCGCATGACCAACATGATGCGTAAACTAGGTATGCAACGTGGCGAAGCCATTGAACACCCATGGGTTAACCGCGCAATCGAAAACGCCCAGCGTAAAGTAGAAGCACGTAACTTTGATGTGCGTAAACAGCTACTTGAGTACGATGATGTAGCAAACGATCAACGTCGTGTTGTTTACTCTCAACGTAACGAATTGCTTGAAGAAGGTGATATTTCAGAAACGATTACCGCTATCCGTGGTGATGTGCTCGCGGGTGTAATTGATCAATACATTGCCCCACAAAGCTTAGCTGAAATGTGGGATGTCCCAGGGCTTGAAGAGCGCTTAAAGCAAGATTTCCTAATTGAGTTACCAATTACTCAGTGGTTAGCTGATGACAATAAACTGTACGAAGAAAAACTTCGTGAGCGTATTGAAGAAGCGGTTGAACAAGCTTACAAGCAAAAAGAAGAAATGGTCGGCGATTCTGTACTTCGTCAGTTTGAAAAAGCCATTATGCTTCAAAGTCTTGACCAACATTGGAAAGACCACCTTGCTGCAATGGATCACTTACGCCAAGGTATTCACTTACGTGGTTACGCACAAAAGAATCCTAAGCAAGAATACAAACGTGAGTCGTTTGAGTTATTCTCTGAAATGCTAGAAAACTTAAAAGTCGATGTGGTCGGTATTTTAAGTAAAGTGCAAGTTCGCGCTGAAGAAGATGTTGAAAAAGTAGAAGAGCAACACCGTAAAAGTGAAAATGCCCCTCGCGAATATCAACATGAAGAAGCAGAACACGTAGGTGGTGAAGCACCGCAAAGCGCTCAGGTTATGGCGCGTAGCGAGCCAAAAGTTGGCCGTAACGATCCATGTCCATGTGGTTCAGGTCAAAAATACAAACAATGTTGTGGTAAATTAAAATAACACCACTTTGTTACGTTAGATAAAAAGCGACGCTTGCGTCGCTTTTTTTATGCTATTTAAGGGAGAGGTAATGACTAAAGTAATCATCAATGTTGCTGTGGGTGTAATTAAAAAAAATAACAATTTGTTTATTTGTAAACGTGCAGATGAGCAACATCAAGGTGGGTTATGGGAGTTTCCTGGTGGCAAAGTTGAAGCCGGAGAAAGTGTGTTTCAAGCCCTAAAACGTGAACTGCTAGAAGAAGTAGGGCTGACTATTCATAGTTCAAGCGAACTTATCACTATAGAGCATGACTATGGCGATAAATGCGTACGACTTAATGTGCATGTGGTCAGTAACTTTAACGGTCAAGCTCATGGCGCAGAAGGGCAACCAAGCGAATGGGTGGGCATAGACGAACTTGATAACTATGATTTTCCTGCGGCCAATGTCGAGATTATCAGCGCCATAAAAACGAAATATAGCTAGTAAAAGTAACTAAAAAGCCAGTGAGCATGATGCTCACTGGCTTTTTATTTTGCGATTAATGGCTCTAACCGCTTAAGCTAATTTTAGCTCAAATTACCAAATTTTTACGCGATCTTCAGGCTTGATATACATTTTATCGCCCTCTTTAACATCAAACGCTTGGTAAAACTCTGGCATGTTCGACAAAATACCAATTACGCGATAATGACTCGGTGAATGTGAATCGGTCATTAAACGATTACGTAGCGCCTCATCACGGTATTTACGACGCCAAATTTGCGACCAGCCCATAAAGAAGCGTTGGTCGCCCGTATAGCCTTCAATAATGGGCGCTTTCGAATCACCCAGCGATAGCTGATACGCTTTATAAGCGACGGTTAAGCCGCCTAAATCACCAATGTTTTCACCCAGTGTCAGCTCACCATTAACGCTGGCATCTTCAAACGGTTTATATTGATTATACTGTGCAACTAAGGCAGCACTTCGCTGTTCAAACTGCTTAAGGTCTGACTCGCTCCACCAATTACGTAAATTGCCATCACCGTCGTATTTTGCACCTTGGTCGTCAAAGCCATGGCCTAACTCATGGCCAATAACCGCACCAATAGCACCATAGTTAACTGCATCATCAGCTTCTAAATTAAAGAAAGGAGGCTGCAGAATCGCTGCAGGGAATACTATCTCGTTATTCACTGGATTGTAGTAAGCATTCACTGTTTGTGGCGTCATATGCCACTCAGAGCGATCAACTGGCTTACCTAATTTAGCAACCATATCCGCATAAGCCCATTCACTGTAGCGAATATAATTACCAACCAGTTCATCAGGGTTAATCGCTAAATCTGAGTAATCTTTCCATTTATCTGGGTAACCAATTTTAGGGGTAAACTTATTGAGTTTTTCTTGCGCCGCCACTTTTGTTTCAGGGCTCATCCACTCAAGGTTTTCAATTGCCACTGAATAGCCTTTAATCACATTATCAACTAACTCTTCCATACGTGCTTTTGCTTCTGGCGGGAAGTTTTCTTTAACGTAGACTTTACCTAAAATTTCACCCAGTACACTGTTTGA
Organism: Pseudoalteromonas sp. P1-16-1b; assembly: GCF_001401785.1. GTDB lineage: Bacteria > Pseudomonadota > Gammaproteobacteria > Enterobacterales > Alteromonadaceae > Pseudoalteromonas > Pseudoalteromonas undina. The sequence goes on from NZ_LKGQ01000006.1 coordinate 110,837, forward strand.
TGCATCAACGGCTTGCTTCCAAAGTGGTGCTTGCTCTTCAACACCACGCAACGTGGTGCTGTAAAAATTAAACTTCAAATCCACTAAATCTTTATTAAGTAGCTGCGCGTAATTACTAACAAAATGGAATTTTAAATAGTTTTGCCAAACAGCTAAGTCAGTATTGTTGAAAATCTCTGCAAATTTTTCAAAATAACTTGGTTGGCGCACAATTAACTCTTGAGCATCAACGCCAACTGCTTCGAAATAGGCATTTAAATCAAACTCACCCATTAGCGAGTTAGCTTCAGCTACCGTCATTTTATTGTATGACTTAGTTGCATCACGGCTTTGCACTCGGCTCCACTGTGCATCGGCAAGTGTCGTTTCAAGTGCTAATATCGCTTTGGCTGCATCAGCGGCATTATTAACGCCAGCTTTAGCTAAAATATCGGTGATATACGTTTGATAAGCCGCGCGAATTTTTGTGAATTTTTCATCATCTTTTAAATAGTAGTCGCGATCAGGTAAACCAAGTCCCGCTTGATAGGCATAAAGCGCATTTTCACTTGAGTTTTTAGCGTCATTATTAACATACCAGCCAAAAGGAAGATCGCCACCTTTAACTTGTAGCTGTGCCATCAGTGTGACCAACGCGGCTTTATCTTTCACTGTATCAATGCTTTTAATAGCTGGCTCAAGTGGCAAAATACCTAACTCTTCACGAGCATTTTCAGCCATATAGCTAGAATAAAATGCACCAATCTTATATTCATCTGAACCTGGTTTTGCACTACTATTAGCACTGGCGTTTTCAAGCACTGTTTTCATTGCTTTTTGCGATTCATCATATAACTGTGAGAACGACCCATAGTTAGACTTGTCGCCTGGAATCTCAGTTTTTGCTAACCATTGACCATTAACATGGTAATAAAAATCATCCTGTGCACGAACACTTTTATCCATATTTTGTAAATCAACACCTAGCGCACCAGGAGCCGCCACCGGTGCAGTTACTGTGGTTGATTCTGCTTTCATTTGTTGTGGCTGTTCGCCGCAGCCAACCAAACCTAACGCCAATGCAATACTGGCGGCAGTCATTGTTATTTTTTTCATAAGAATTCCGTATATTAATTAGAATAAATACGCATTTCATTAAGATTTGATAACTCAAAAAACAACAATAGGATGCAGTCTATTACCTGCTTAATGAAATACGCATCAGCTACAACCTAATTTAGGAAGCACTAGCTAAGCATAATAAACCTGATTTAAATAACAATGAAATCGAATATGTAACAAAGTATTTTGCGTTTGTTCAAAGCGTGAAAAAGAGCCTAGTGTGAGGGCTAGCTAGGGCTTACTTTTGCCATGTAAAGCTAAGCGCTGCAGCTTTTCTTTTAATGAAGGAGGAGCAGAATCGGCGATCGCATTCAAATAATCAGCCGTTTGCTCACTCATTTTAAGAGAGTTAGTCGCTTGGCTATCTGTCGCTTTAGAACGATTACTTAATCGTTGGGTTGCTTGTGGATTGGCGGTAATTTTTATTTGCCCAAGCTCTGCCATACCTGCGGCTCTAAAATGAGACTGCATATCCATTTTTAAATAATTAAGCCTAAGAGCAATAGGAGCTGAAACAGCTTCTATCATCAGTGTGCCGTCACGATAATTACTTACTCGACATTTATCGCCTAGCTTAGGCCCTAAAAAATCGCGTAACAGTTGTTGCTGTGTATCCAATGCTTGGCTTTTTCCCGCATAGGCTGCTAAACGATTGTTTAGCCCGGCCATAATGTCGGTTAATGGTTTTGGCGCATATCTATCTTTAGCCATATCACACCTTAAAAACCTCAAAGGAAAGTTTGCTTAAATTAAGCTTAATTTAAGCAAACAAAGTGGGTGTATACCAATTCGCTGAATTAAGTATTATTGTGGAAGGGTATTAAGCACCCGCAATTTGCATTTGCTCAATCAGCACTGAGCCCGTTTGAATACCACCACGTCGCTCTATATCGCCACCAATAGCTGAAATACCTTTAAACATATCTCTTAAGTTACCAGCAATAGTTATTTCACTTACTGGGTACTGTATTTCACCATTTTCAACCCAAAAACCAGCTGCACCACGAGAGTAGTCACCAGTCACGGTATTTACACCCTGCCCCATAAGTTCAGTGACTAACAAACCCGTGCCCATGGTTTTTAATAGTGCGGCTAAATCTTGATGGGTTTGTTCAACTAACCAGTTGTGGATACCACCGGCATGACCTGTTGGCGTCATATTCATTTTACGCGCTGCGTAGCTCGCTAGTAAATACGTTTGCAACTCACCACCGTGTATTATTTCTCTGTCTAGAGTTTTAACCCCTTCGCTATCAAAAGGTGATGATGCTAACCCTTTTAGTAGGTGTGGGCGCTCTGAAATATTAACGGTTTTGCTGAACACTTGTGTACCTAAGCTATCCAGTAAAAAACTGGATTTACGATACAGTGCGCCACCGCCGATTGCAGACACTAAATGGCCAAACAATGAGTTAGCAATATCGGCTCTAAAAATAACCGGCACTTTCATGGTACCTAGTTTTTGACTGTTTAGTTTAGCTAGGGTTTCTGCAGCGGCTTCAAGCCCAACACTTGCAGCATCTTTTAGCCCGGCTTGATCGCGGGAAATTGTGTAGGCTGAGTCGCGCTGCATATGCTCGCCCTCTTTGCCTATTACCATAGTGCTTATGCTATGGCGTGTTCTCGGGTAGCCTGCAATTAAACCATGACTATTGCCATACACTCGCAGCCCTTGATGTGAAGAAAAGCTAGCACCATCAGAATTCACAATTCGCTCATCCGCATTTAATGCGGCTTGCTCAGCAGCATGACATAAATCAATCCCTTGCTCAGGACTTACATCCCAAGGATGAAATAAATCTAAATCTTTAGGCGAAAACTCAAGTAATTCTTTATCAGCAATACCATTGCACGGATCATCTGAGGTGAATTTAGCAATATCTATGGCTTTTTCGACCACAGATCGCAATGTTTTTGGATTTAAGTCAGCCGTAGAGGCGGAGCCTTTGTTATTACCAACATACACGCTAATACCTAAACCACCGTCTTGATTAAACTCAATGGTTTCTACCTCGCCCATGCGCGTACTTACCGACAGCCCTGATGTGCTCGACATAGCAGCTTCTGCAGCAGTAGCGCCTAGTTTTTTTGCATGTTCGAGTACTTCAGAAACGGCATCTTTTACTTGAGAAATTTGCGAATAAATTGGATCTTGGTGTTGGCTTTTCATAAATTCTGTCCTGAGCCCTGAAGGCCATGTTGCACACATTTTTTATATTTAAATGCTAACACACTCACTGCACCACATCAGCTAATATTAATCACTAAAAGAATCGCGTATAATAGATAAAGTTATTTTTACTTAAGAGCACCCCATGGCGAAGAAAAAAGGCAAGCCTGCTGAAATTGAAGAAGAAATTATATATGTATCAAAAAGTGAACTTAAGCGCGAAGCGCAAGAGTTTCATCAGTTAGGGTCTGAAATTGCCAAAATGGGTAAAAAGCAGCGCGAACGCTTACCGCTTAATGATGACTTAAAAGAAGCAATGGTTGTTGCCGATAAAATTAGTAATAAAAGTGATGCATACCGCCGCCACTTAAATTACATAGCAAAAACCCTTCGTACAGTAGAAAACATTGAAGAAATTAAAGCGATCATTGATGTAATGCTTAATAAAAATAACCAAGCAGAGGTTATGATCAAAAAGATTGAGCAGCTGCGCAGTGATTTAATTGAGCAAGGCGATGACTTAATCAACGAAACAATTGAACAATACCCAGCTCTTGAGCGCCAAAAAATGCGCCAACTGGTGCGTAATGCGGCCAAAGAAGTAAAAGCAGAAAAGCCTGCGAGAGGCTACAAAGAGCTATTTCAGTATTTAAAAGACGCCATAATGTAACGCAGCCACGTTACATACTAAAAAGGTGCTACGGCACCTTTTTTTGTTGTAGATCAAAACCCCTTCCCCTTTCCTTTTTTACAATACGCAGCAACTTAAAAGATAAGGTGCGTGTGATGATTAAACTTCCTCAATGGGATCAAACTTTAATAAACAAATACAATGTATCGGGCCCGCGTTACACGTCTTACCCGACTGCACTTTCGTTAGCCGACGGCTATCAGCAACAAGATTTGATTAGCGCTATTGAATCATCGCAAACCCGTGCTTTGTCTTTATATATTCACATTCCTTTTTGTAGCCAGCTTTGCTATTACTGTGGCTGTAATAAAGTCATTACTCGCCATCAATCTAAAGCTGATACCTACCTAGATTTTTTAGCTAAAGAAATCGTGGCACAAGCGCCGCTATTTCAAGACTATCGGGTTGAGCAATTACATTTAGGAGGCGGTACTCCAACCTTTTTGACCGCAGCCCAAATGACTCGCTTAGTAAAGCTACTAGAGCAACACTTTAACTTTAGCGATACCTGTGAGCGCGGTATAGAAATAGACCCTCGCTCACTGGCTGACAATATGCTGATTGACTTAAGCGAGATGGGATTTAATCGTGTGTCATTTGGTATTCAAGATTTTAATGATCAAGTTCAACTAGCTGTTAACCGCCCTCAACATGTTGATGAGGTAAAGCAGTTAATTACCCAAGCAAAACAATTAGGCTTTAAATCAATTAATGCAGATATGATTTATGGACTGCCATTACAAACACCTGAGAGTTTTAAGCAAACTATTGAGCAACTGATTGCTTTAGACCCCGACCGTGTTTCAGTATTTAACTACGCTCATTTACCTGATCGTTTTGCCGCTCAACGTAAAATAAAAGATGCTGATTTACCCAGTGCCCATAATAAGCTCACTATGTTCAAAAATACCCTAGAGCAAATGACACAGGCGGGCTATCAATTTATAGGTATGGATCACTTTGCAAAAGTTGATAATGAATTGGCTATTGCTCAAAATAGCGGCCAACTGCATCGTAACTTTCAAGGTTACACTACCCATGGAGAATGTGATTTACTAGGCTTAGGGGTCTCGTCAATATCGCAAATAGGCACAGCCATACTACAAAATAAGAAAGAGCTAAAACACTATTACCAAACAATCGATGAGCAAGCAGGCAGTGCCATTAATAAAGGCATGCATTTAACCCAAGATGACCTTATTCGAGCGGATGCAATTAAACAACTTATTTGCCAGTTTGAGCTTGATATGAGCGTATTCGCGAACAGACATAAAATCAGCTTTAATGACTACTTTAAAGATGCCTTAGAGGCACTCGCACCATTAATTGCCGATGAAATGGTAACAATAGAAAACAACCTAATTAGCGTAACACCAAAAGGGAATTTATTTATTCGTATTATTTGTATGTGCTTTGATGCGCACTTACAAAAACAAATAAATGCCACTCGCTTCTCACGGGTTATATAATTTAAAAAATAGCGCGCATAAAAAAAGCAGACCTAGGTCTGCTTTTTTATGCTGTAAAATTTAAGTGCTAGTTAAAAACCACGTTTTCGCTGCCTTGGGCTGCTTTAAACTCAACAATAATTTTTTTACAGTCAGCTTCAATTTCATCACTCAGTGATTCTTCTGCGCGCCAGCGTGCGGTATCTTGCTTAAAAATTTCTTTTTTAGCGTACTTTTTGCGCGAATCGTGAGTTGGCATTTCTTTTACCACGTCGTACATTTTATAAATGCCTGGGTATGCAGTTGTTAAGTCACGCTCAGTATCAAAACTATATTGCGACATCAGCACCCAAATACGTAAACAGCCCTCAGAGTAATCACATTGCTTTTCATTCATCGCACGTGCAATTAAATGAATACTATCGGCTAGCTTTGCATTACGTTTTAAACGCGACTGCTTAAGTTTTTGCTGTTGCTCTGCCTGTTGTTTGCTAATTAGCTTTTTTTGCACATTTAGCTTGTAGAGCAACTGACCCGCATAAAATGCCAAGCCCGCTATAATAGCAGCACCTACAACTAAGGCTAAGATCACTGCTGTACTCATTGCGTATCCTTATTACTTATCTTCGTCGTCATCTAGCCATTCATTAGCTAGGTCGTTTGATAGGTATTGATCAAAATCTGAATTACTTTCTTCATCACTGAAGTCATCTTCAAATTCTTCTTCATCTTCAATGCCTAATAACTTACACAGCACTTGGTGACGCGCTATACGGCTATTAAAGTATTTAGCATCTTTACCCGTTAGCATTTCACCTTGCTCATGACGCTCAACTAATTTAAGCAAGCGCTCATCATTTTCAAGCGCCTCTAATTCTTGCTCAGGCGTTAACTCAGGCTCAATCGCCTTTTTAAGCTCTGCTACAGGCTTAAGGTTACGTTTCATTTCGACTTTTGGTTCAGCGGCTGGGGCAACTAATGGTACTGCTTTTTTACTACCAACACGTTTGTCTTTAGCAGCCGAACCTGTTTTTTGAGTGTCATTACTCAATGCATCAGGTGCATTACGTGAACCAGGCTTAGCGCCTTTGGTTTTCTTTACACGTTGCTCTTTCAATGCACGCATTTCTTTAAGCTTATCTTGGCTTAAACGAACGGGTCCATTTGATGGAATTTTACGTGACTTTTTCTTTCTACTCATATCTTGATCGTCTCACTTAAGAGGTTTTGAGCGAGGCGCAACTCAATGGGCATCGCGATGCTGGCCTAGCCAGAAGAATTCGGTTTGCGTTTTAGAGGTTGGGTTTCTCTATATACGCCAAAGCATATTTAGATGCTTTTTTTAAACGGGGGGTATTGTAACAGGACAAATAAAAAGGCGGTAGAGAAAACATCTCTACCGCCTGCTAATCTGAGCGCCATTATATGGACACTTCTCCCTTCGACTTTTTAGTCTTTATTATTTTTATTATTATTTCTTTATCCGTATTATTATTATTTATCTTCCGTGTAGCATTCCATTTTGTTTTTATTATTAAACTTCCATGAGTTTTTATTATTTTCGGTCTTTCCTGACACTTTTTTGTTATTTCCTTTAGTAGCACTCTCAATGTGCTATTCAGTCGTGCCGCGCTACGATCCTTATAACGTTTTCCTATTTGTTATTATTGTTGCGACAGGGGTTAATTTACTCGTTAATAATTTTGTTACAACTAATTTATATCTTTTTTCTTATGTAAAACATAACAAAAGAGGTTAAAAATCATAAATTACAATAAGTTAAATTGAAAAACAAAAATAAAATGAGACTTTTCTTACAATAGAGTATGGTCAATGTCTTACAAGTAAAGGGGCTTTATCGGTCATTGCAGAAACAAAAAAAGCAGCCAAGGCTGCTTTTTGTCTACTTAACATTGTATTATGTTAACAATATCTAAATAAATACGACTTTAGTGTAGACCGCCAAGGTATTTAGATAGTGTTTCAATGTCTTTATCAGTTAATTTCTGAGCAATATCTTGCATAACACCATTTAGGTCGTTATTACGAGTGCCATCTCTGAACTGTTCAAGTTGTGACTTGATGTATTCAGGATGTTGAAAAGAAATTTTTGGGAATTTAGCTAATGAAGAGCCATTGCCACGTGGACCATGACAAGCCGCACATGATGGAATTCCGCGTTCAGCGTCACCCGCTTTGTACAACATAGCGCCTGTTTCTTGAACATCTTTAGGTGTAGCACCTTCAGACATATTCAAAGAAGCAAAATAAGCAGATAAGTCTTTCATATCTTGATCGCTCAATGGCATTGCCATACCGCTCATTACTGGATTCATTCGACCTTCTTTACCGCCCGAAGTCATACCTAATTTAAATTCAGTAAGTTGCTTATATATGTAATCTGCGTGTTGGCCTGCAATTTTTGGGTAGATGTTAACCGGCGCATTACCGTCTGGGCCGTGACAAGCCGCACACGTTGCTGATTTTTCTTTACCTGCGTTTACATCGCCATCAAATGCTGTTGCGTTGCTTGCTGACAACGCACCAAGCAATATAGTTAAAGATAGTGCTATTTTTTTCATGGTGAATTCTCTGTTTCCGACCCTGTATCATCTACAATATGGATGTTGTGATTTTTATATTCTACACGATATTAAATTCTCTGGCACGTTTTCTACACACATTAAACCTATAAATTATAGGGTTTTGAGTAAAATTAATCGCTAAGCCAGTTAAAATGTACCATCAGCAACGGTTTTACATGCTCAAATACACTTTTTAATAGCTACTTTATAGTATAAAATACGCGCCACGGGTGAATTTGGTTTACCCAATGTTATTTTTTTTAGTTTTAGGAGAGCCTGTGCTCAAATCTCGTATCAAGTATAACACTGCGTCTTTTGTTACAAGCGCGCCAGACATCACTAAATTACCTGCTGATACGGGAATTGAAGTCGCGTTTGCCGGTCGCTCAAATGCAGGTAAATCAAGTGCGCTTAATGCCCTTACCGATCAAAAGTTAGCACGTACTAGTAAAACACCTGGCCGTACTCAGCTGATCAACACATTTGAACTTGCCGATGTCGATGACATGCGCCTAATTGACTTACCAGGTTATGGCTTTGCGAAAGTGCCAATTGAAATGAAAAAGAAATGGCAAAAGTCGCTAGGCGAATACCTACAAAAACGTCAAAGTTTAAAAGGTATTGTGGTGTTGATGGATATTCGTCACCCATTAAAAGATTTAGACCGTGATTTAATTAATTGGGCTGTAGGTAGTGAAATTCCAGTATTGGCACTATTAACTAAAGCAGATAAGCTCAAGCAAGGTCCACGTAAATCACAGGTACTTAGTGTTCGTCGTGAATTGAGTGAATTAGATGGCGATATAACAGTTCATGCATTTTCATCACTTAAAGGCACAGGCTTACCAGAAGTCGCTAAAAAGTTAGATGAGTGGTACTTAGGTCCAATCGTAGCAATTCCACCTGCTGACACAGAGTAATTACCCTAAATAAAACCGCTCATTCGCGGAGGTAATAAAATAGCCGAGCTCATCTGTTTCGGCTATTTCAACCCACTGATAAAACACATTTCTGGCAACTCGCGCAAAACAACCATAGGGTAATTGCATATAAGGCACTGCAGCGCCTTTGTAATTATTAATATATAGCGGCTCAGCACGACTTAGTAGCCAGGTACGCTGTAGATTATCAATACAACAAATAACATCGCCATCAGAGGTCGACTCACGATGCCAACTTACAATAATAAATGGCGCATCCTTAGCCTCAATCGCAATTTTCTCTACTGGCGTTTTTAAATAAAACTGTCCATCTTCGCGGCACAACACACTAGCAAACAGTTTTATCATGGCTTGGCGGGTAATTTCACTACCCGCATAAAACCATTTACCTTGCTCGTCAATCAGCAGTGGCAATTGCCCGCAATGAGCAGGCTGCCATTGTTCAAAAGGTTTACTTGGCTCGCTTAGTTGCTTACTAAGTTCGTTAAGAGAAATCACTGTTTTTTAAAGGTCAGTGCAAAAGTAACCGGTACCGCAGTAGCAATCGAAGGTAAGCCGGCTAGTTTTTGTAACTGCATTATCCCTTCGGTGACTTTAAAGTCATCGCTATTAATAATGATAGGTGTAAATGATGCAACGCTTAAATCCCCGTTTTCCGCACTACTAACAAGTACATCAACTGCAAGTGGCTTTTTATGACCATGAAAGTCTAGCTCGGCGCTAACACCTTTTAATACGTACTGCCCAGGCTGCTTAATAAGTGACAATTTATCAGATAAGTCAGCGGTTAATACTGCATTTGCAAAAGTGTCAGATTCAAACAAAATTTTGCTTAGGCGCTCGTTACGAATAGGAATAAACGTTTCAGCTGAGGTTAAATCAACATTTACGCTAAACTGACCTTGCTCACTCAATTGCCCTGATAACTGAGTAAAATGGCTTGCCTCAGCAATGCTATTTTTTTTAATTGAGACAAAACTTAATTGGCTTTTATCGTTAAGTAACTGCCAGTTTGCCGATGCAACACCTGAAACTAGTAAACATGATAAAGATAAACCTGCTACAGCTAACGTTTTAAACATAATGCACTCCTAAAATAAAAGATTTATACCCGAAAAAATAATACTTTGATCAGTCAAATTGAAAGTCACTAATACGCTGAGTTAAAAAGAAAACGCACAGTAAACTGATGGTATCACTTGAAACGCTAAGTGCAATTAGAGAATAAATTTAACGCTTTGGAGTAAAGCTATAAAAAAACGGCCCATCAAATATATGATAGGCCGATATAGCAAACTGGGGAGAAGCTATCAATACGTTGCATCTTACGATGCATCATCAACAGGATGTCCTACAGGATGAGGACGGGCGGCACTTTACCAAAAGCAAGCGTAAAAATACAAGCATATTATCGATATTCGAAGCGAATTGACGAACCTCTAACGATTTAATACAAACTGCTGTTTAATTTAACTTTTTTTTAACCTGCAAGCTAAAAGAAAAGCGCCTATTGGCGCTTTTAAATAATTCTTTTTAACTGTTGTGTTTACCTAAGACAAGGCATCCTTGGCATACCAAATTAGTGCGCTTGTTCCCAGTTATCACCTTCGTCAGCTTCAACTGTAAGTGGTACATCTAGCTGTGCCGCTTGTGACATCAGCTCACAAATTTGCTGAGTGTATTGCTCAGTGCACTCTGTTTTAATCTCAAATACCAATTCATCGTGTACCTGCATAAGTAGCTTAACCGTATTAGGCGCTTGCTGGTTAACCCATGCATGTACTGTTAACATGGCTTTTTTAATAATATCGGCAGCAGTGCCTTGCATAGGGGCATTAATTGCTGCGCGCTCAGCGCCTTTGCGGCGTGCTCCATTGCGGGCATTTATTTCTGGTAAATGTAAGCGGCGGCCAAAAATAGTTTCTACGTAACCATTTTCTGCTGCTTTTTCACGGGTCGTTTCCATGTATTCTAAAACACCTGGGAAACGCTCAAAATATTTATCAATATAATGCTGTGCTTCATGGCGTGGTACATCAAGTTGACGTGCCAGACCAAATGCCGACATGCCATAAATTAAGCCAAAGTTAACGGCTTTAGCTTTACGGCGCATATCAGATGTAACCTCTTCAAGCTCAACTCCAAATACCTCAGCAGCTGTAGCGCTATGCACATCTAAGCCATTTGCAAAGGCATTGAGCAACCCTTTATCTTGTGAAAGATGCGCCATAATACGCAGCTCTATTTGGCTGTAATCGGCCGCCACAATTTTATATCCATCAGCAGCAATAAAGGCTTCACGAATACGGCGCCCTTCTTCTGAACGAATAGGAATATTTTGTAGGTTAGGATCGCTTGAACTTAATCGACCCGTTGCTGTTACCGCTTGATGATAAGAAGTATGCACACGCTTGGTTTGCTCATTCACGATCAGTGGCAATTTATCTGTGTAAGTTGATTTAAGCTTAGATAAACCGCGATGCTCAATAATCACTTTAGGCAATGGGTAATCGTGTGCTAATTCTTGCAGTACTTCTTCTGCTGTAGAAGGCGCGCCTTTGGGTGTTTTTTTGATAACGGGCAATTCTAGCTTTTCAAATAACAGTACTTGTAATTGCTTTGGCGAGCTTAAGTTAAACGGTTCGCCTGCGATTTCAAACGCTTCTTTTTCAAGCTCAAGTAATCGTTCACCTAAACGTTGGCTATGCGTGGCCAACATATTGCTGTCGATAGCAACACCGGTGCGCTCAATGTCAGAAATAACGCTTACTAGTGGCATTTCTATATTTTCAAACACCGATTTAAGCTTTTCATCCGCTTCAAGTTTCGGCCATAGTACTTGGTGTAAACGCAAAGTAATATCGGCATCTTCTGCGGCATAAGGCGCCGCTTTTTCAAGTTCGATTTGATTGAACGTGAGCTGCTTTTTACCTTTACCAGCAATGTCTTCAAAGCTAATATTTTTGTGGCCTAAATATTTAAGTGCTAATGAGTCCATATCATGACGAGTACCTACGCTGTTAAAAACATAAGACTCCAACATAGTATCAAACTTAATACCATTTAATTCATAGCCAGCATTGGCAAGCACACTTTTATCGTATTTTAAATTTTGACCAACTTTAGCTTTATTTTCGTCAGCTAATATTGGCCCAAGCTTTTGCATCACAAATTCAAGGCTTAGCTGTTCAGGCGCACCTGGGTAATCATGTGCAACCGGTAAGTAGGCGGCTTCCCCTGCTTTTACTGCGAAACTCATCCCTACCAACTGCGCTTTCATATACTCTAAACTGGTTGTTTCAGTATCAAAAGCAAATAGCTCAGCTTCATTGAGCTGCTCTATCAATGTATTAAATTGGGCCTCAGTTAAAATCGTTTCATAGTGCGCATCTTCAACTTTTGGCAACTCATTCTCTTGGGTTGGGACCGCTAAATGTGTGTCAGCATCTTTTGGATTGTCTAGTAATTCAGCTAGCCAGCGACGGAATTCACACTCACCGTATAAGGCAATTAATTCGTCTTTATTCGGTGTTTGCAATTTAAAAGTATCAAGATCAGATTCAACCTCCACATCACACTTAATAGTGGCAAGTTCATAGCTCAATGGTAAATGATCAATCGCTTTTGCAAGCTTTTCACCTATTTTACCTTTGATATCAGCAGCATTATCAATTACGCCCTGAAGCGATCCGTACTTTTGTAACCATTTAACCGCAGTTTTAGGCCCGCACCCTTCAACACCAGGAATATTATCTACTTTATCGCCCATTAAGGCTAAATAATCGATAATAAGATCAGGCCCAACACCAAACTTTTCAACCACAGTGTCGGGATCTGAAATACTATCAGTCATGGTATTGATCAAAGTGACATGCTCATTAACCAACTGCGCCATATCTTTATCACCAGTTGATACTAATACATGGCGTTGTTGCTCAGAAGCAATACGTGCAAATGTACCAATCACGTCATCGGCTTCTACACCTTCAATACTAATTAATGGAAAACCCATCGCTTTGATAATGCTGTGCAGCGGCGCTATTTGGGTTCGCAGATCGTCAGGCATTGGTGGACGATTCGCTTTATATTCGCTGTACATGTCATTTCTAAAAGTTTTACCTTTAGCATCAAATACCACCACCATATGTGAAGGATCGTATTGTTTGATCAAACTTTTCAGCATGTTTACCACGCCATAAATAGCGCCGGTGGCTTCACCTTTAGAATTAGTTAAATGAGGTGGCGAATGATAAGCACGAAACAAATATGAAGAGCCATCAACAAGAATAAGCGGGTTTTCGGGGATCTGAGCCATGGTAAAATTGGATCCTAAATACAAAAAAGTAATATAAGTATAAGCATGCCATAAGGCAGTAAATAAAACGACTGTGAATTAATGTGATTAAGAGCGCTACATTTTTAGCAACTTGTGGATAACTATGTAGATAACACCCACAAACTATCCATCCGAAACATAGTAAAATGCTTAGATTAGTTTGTAATTTATTGTTTTGTTTAAAAAAAGATAATTCGAGGTTCTTTTTTATTATTCTTCTATCAATGTGGAAAAGGCATTTAAACCGTTACTGGTGTTGTAACCCACTTTGATTATTTACGTCCATTTAAATAACTGGATGAGCATTCTAGCATAATGGATCAAAGATCATAGCGATCCTTTATAATTTTTTTTACCCTTACTAGTTATCAAATGGCATATAGCGCATAACAACTTACTTTGCGGCTAAAAAACCAGCAAATAAATTTTTAGATAGGCTGATTCGTCGTGTTAAACTTTATTAAAATGACTTCAATGGAGCAAAATAATATGAAAAATATAGCGGTAATTTTAGCAGGTTGTGGCGTATTTGATGGCAGTGAAATTAATGAAGTAGTGCTTACTTTATTACACATTGAAAAAAACAACGCGAAATATCAGTGTTTTGCGCCCGATATTACGCAGTACCATACTCTTAATCACATTACTGGTGAAGAAATGGCAGAGTCGCGTAATGTATTAGTGGAATCGGCTCGAATCACCCGTGGCAATATAAAGTCACTCGCTGAATTAGACATTACACAATTTGACGCTTTAATTATTCCTGGCGGCTTTGGTGTAGCTAAAAACTTATCTGACTTTGCTATTAATGGCACTAACGCGAAAGTAAATGACGAAGTACTGAGCGCTTGTAAAGCATTTGCAAAAGCAAATAAAGCCACCGGTTATATGTGTATTGCACCCGCTTTATTGCCATTCATTTATAATAAACCACAGCTCACTATTGGTAATGATATCGACACGGCCGATGCTTTAACCACATTAGGCGCTGAGCATATTGAGTGTAAAGTGGATGATATTGTTATTGATAAAAATAATAAGCTGGTTACAACACCTGCTTATATGTTGGCACAATCAATTATGGATGCCGATGCAGGAATCGAAAAACTAGTACGTAACGTATTGGCTATGAGTTAGTCGTAAGGGTTCTGATCGCATTTAGATGTCTAATGATCCCGTTTTATTTTGGTAATTTATTGAGTTAAGACAATCATTAGTCGTATTTATAAATAAAATCGACTCTGAGCATTTTATAAATCACTGAGTGGAGTTATAATTGGTCTAAATTCCGTCATTTAAAATCGTGATTGATCACGTTCAAATTGAAGTGGGCAAGGCAAAATGAAAAAACTATCAGCTGCAGCATTACTTGTGCTAGCAACCACCGCATACGCACAGCCATATGATAACTCTATGACTGAAGATGCAATTAAAAAACGTTTAGCGCCTATTGGTGCTGTTTACCTTGAAGGTGAGAAAGTAGCGGTTGCTGCACCAACAGGTCCTCGTTCAGGCGAGCAAGTATATCAAGCAGCCTGTTTTGCTTGTCACGGCACAGGTGCTTTAGGCGCTCCTAAATCAGCTGACGATTGGGCTCCTCGTATCGCTAAAGGAAAAGACACCTTATTAGATCATGCGATCAATGGCTTTAATGCCATGCCACCGCGTGGAACGTGTATGGATTGTTCTGATGATGAAATAAGCGCAGCAATCGATTTCATGACCGCTAACTAAAATTAGCCAAGTCAAAATGCTTTAAATAAAAGGTTTACGTTTTAGTAAGCCTTTTTTGTTTCTAATTCATGAGTTTTAGCTACATAATTAAGAAAAATATCTACTTGACGCAAAATGTTAAAAGTGGAACTATAATGATTAATAACTATACAAAAAATTATAACTGGTTAAACATCATTGGAAGATAAACTTATTGTACCTAATAGCGTAGTGCGCCAAAATAAACGACTAAAAGCACTATTAAAAAAGTACAAACATGCCTACCACCTCCACAATGCCCTGATACAATTATCAGAGCAAGCAAGTACTGTTGCCGAGCTAACCTTACTTTACCCTGCTATTCATGACATTTTACAAAAGTATGTTCCGAGTAAAAGCTTTTATGTGGTGCTGGTTGATCCCCAGTCACAACAGTTAGAATTATCTTATTTTTCTGATGAAAAAGATGGCATTGCAGTACCACTTAATCGAGATAATAATTTTGAAGAAGGCGCAACGGGTTATGTCTTTAAGCAAGGGAAAACCACTTACTTTACCAAACAGCAAATGCATGATGCTGCCCAGCAAGGCTTATTTAAAGCATTGGGTACACCTGCAGAACACTGGGTAGGCGTTCCCGTTTATCAAGAAAGAAACATTATTGGTGTGTTAGCCGCGCAAAGTTACGACACAGAACAAGGTTATAGTTCGCAACAAATAAACCTGCTTGAGGCCATGTCACTCTATTTAGCCACCGCAATTGAACGGGTTAAAAAACGAGAGTTACTCGAATCAGAAGTAAAATTAAGAACCCGAGCATTAACGCAAAGTAATGACGCTTTAAATGTTGAAATACAACAGCGAAAAGGTGCCCTGCAACGCCAGCAAATATTATTCAAAATTTCAGAGCTGACAACCCAAGCCAAAAATTTAGATGATGCTTATTTTCAAATACACGAAATAATAAAAACCATTACTTACGCAAAAAACCTTTATATTGCCTTGTATGATAAAGAATCAGGCTGGATCAGTTTTCCCTACAGTGTCGATGAATTCCAAGGCAGCACTCAACCACGGCGCTTTGCAAAAGGCTACAGTGAACTGGTTATAAGCACCGAAGAAACACAAATAATTCATCCGCAAAGAGCACAAGAGTTATTAAATAGTGGCATTGTAGAGCGTGAAAAACCAATTGATGAATCCAAGAGAGCCACCAGCTGGCTAGGCGCTCCGCTAAAAACTTCGCAAGGCGTTATAGGGTTAATTGTTTGCCAAGCTTATAATAATGAACACCTTTTTACACATGATGATGCAGAGCTAATCACCTTTGTATCGCATCAAATTGCCACGGTATTACAAACAAAATTAGCTTCACAGGCACTAAAAAAGAGCCACCAAGAACTTGCCTCACGAGTTAATGAAAAAACTAAAGAATTGAGCCAAGCAAATTTACATTTGCAAATGCAAATTGATGAACGTAAAAAAATAGAGCAACAACTTTATCACGATGCTCACCATGACTCACTAACAGGCTTACCAAATCGGAATTTATTTTTAACTCAACTAGAAAAAACCCTGCAATATTATCAACGCAATCCAAATGAGCACTTTGCTGTATTGTTTATTGACCTTGATAAGTTTAAAGATATCAATGATCAGCTCGGGCATCATGCCGGCGATGAGTTTTTAATTAGTGTTAGTAAATTATTCTCACAATGTATTCGTGAACATGACTTATTAGCGCGTTTAGGCGGAGATGAGTTTGTAGTATTACTGACCCACCTGACTGAGCCAAACCAGGCAGAAGATGTTGCCAATCGCATAATTAAAATTATGCAAAAGCCGTTTTGTACTAAAGGCGTGTGTGTACAAAGTGGTGCCAGTATTGGGATTACCTATTCAAAGCAAAGCTATAAACATACCGATGAAATCATTCGCGACGCCGATGCTGCTATGTATTATGCTAAAAATTCAGGTAAAAACCGCTTTGAGTTATTTCATCCACTGCTCACTGAGCCTATGTTGCAACATGAGTCACAAACATTACATCACCTTGATGTATTGCCTATGACGTTTCGTAGCTCAGATATTATCACCTTGGATGAGCATTATCAGAGTGCATCGTTATTTGAGGCTTTTGGTGAACACCCAGTCCTTGGCTTTACCAGTTTTGATATTTTAAAGAAATTTGCGAATGATAAAGAACAACATACCAAAGTTGAACTACAACTCATCCAACAAGCTTATCAACAAGCACAAAATGCAGAAATAGCCGTTGCGCTATTGCCTTGCTCCAGTTTACTGTTAGAGGAGCATGAATTTTCTTTACTAAAAGCGACACTAAAACAACCGGTAAACAATGAACAGCTTTGCTTGTTGTTTGATGAGCAGGAGCTGCGTTATGCCAGCGCACAGCAATTAGAGAACTTAAAACAGCTTAAAAAACTCGGTCATTCGATTGGCTTAAACAATTTCGCAAAAGACAAATGCGAGCTTAATTTGGTGACTGAAGTAGAGTGTGATTATTTACTCCTTAGCTCCACCTTCAGTAAACGAGTATTACAACAAGAAAGCTACGATTTACAGTTGCAGGGGGTGTTGGCTATTACTAAGCTTAAACAGATAAAAGTGATAGCTAAAGGCCCATCAATATTAAACTTTAGAGCTCTTTTAGATAAACACGGCATAAACCTATTCGTTGCTAAACAGCACCCACTAACCAGCGCTATACCAGCTACACTTAAAAACTCAGAATTAAAATAGCGCTAAACACACCTTATTGTGGCTTTTTCAGCATTGCTCTTAAATTTGCAACCCGAGCTTGGCCTTTTTCCATGCGTTCAGCTTGGGTGTTAGGCGCTTTTTTGTTTTCAAAGGCTAAGTCATCTTGCGGTAACTCTTGCACAAATCGACTGAGCTCTGTTTGTGATGTTTCACCAAACTGACGGCGGATTTTAGCATAGGTTAAAGTCAGCTCTTGTTGCGCGCGGGTAATACCTACATAGGCAAGACGGCGCTCTTCATCCACATTATCTTCATCAATGCTTACTTGGTGTGGCAACAATCCTTCTTCCATACCGACCATAAATACATAGGGGTACTCGAGTCCTTTTGAGGCATGCAAAGTTAATAATTGCACGGCATCAGCTTCATCTTCTTCTTCGTTTCGCTCTAGCATGTCCCGAAGGGTCAATTTACTAACTACTTCAGCCAGTGTCATTGGCGGATTATCGGCATCGCCTGTTAACATGTCTGTTATCCAGCGATACAGCTCGGACACATTTTTCATCCGCATTTCAGCGGCTTTGGCACTAGGCGATGATTCATACAAGTAAGCTTCGTAATTAATATTACGCACTAAATCCTTCACCGCCTCCAGTGTATCACTGCGCACTGCGTTATCTGAAAGCTCAACCACCCACCGGGCAAACCCAGCTAGTGCATTTAAACCACGTCCTTTTAGTCTGTATCCTAAGTCGTTATCAAAGCAGGTCGCGAATAAGCTTTGGTGTTTTTCATTAGCTAAGGTGCCAAGCTTTTCAAGCGTGACTGTACCAATTTCACGACGTGGGGTATTCACAATTCTTAAAAAAGCATTGTCATCATCTTGATTCACTAAAAGACGTAAGTAAGCCATGATATCTTTAATTTCAGAACGTGAAAAAAACGACATTCCACCACTAATTTTATACGGGATTCGGTTACTCATTAACGACTTTTCAAAGCCCCGCGCTTGGTGGTTACCCCGGTACAAAATAGCGTAATCTTTATAGCTGGTGCGTTTCATAAATTTATGAGAAATAATCTCTGCGACCACACGTTCTGATTCATGTTCTTCATCACGACAGCCAATGACTTTAATTTGCTCACCATAGCCCAACTCACTAAAGAGCTTTTTTTCAAACTCATGGGGGTTATTTGCAATTAAGATATTGGCCGCTTTAAGAATGCGCCCAGCACTTCGATAGTTCTGTTCTAGTTTTATTAATCGAAGCCCAGGGTAATCTTTACTTAATAACACCAAGTTTTGTGGACGAGCACCACGCCAAGAGTAAATTGACTGATCGTCATCTCCCACCACAGTAAAGCGTGCTCGTTCGCCGACCAGCAATTTCACTAATTGATATTGGCTGGTATTGGTATCTTGATATTCATCCACCAGTAAATAACGAAAACGCTGCTGCCATCGCTCCCGTGATGTGGCATTACTACTTAAAAGCAGCGTGGGGATCATAATTAAATCATCAAAATCCAGCGCGTTATACGCTCTTAATTGATTTTGGTAACGCGCATACAACTGAGCAAACAATGCCTTTTGCGGCTCTCTGGCTTCGCGAATAGCTTGTTCTGGTAAAATAAGCTCATTCTTCCAACTACCAATTTGCATTTTAAGTAGATTTAGTAAGTCTTTGTCTTTTTTAAGCTCGTCTTCGGTTAAATCACCGAGTAATTGATTAGTATCTTGGTCGTCAAACAAAGAAAAACCGGGTTTAAAACCCAGTGTTTTTAACTCTTTTTTAATGATTTCAAGCCCAAGCGTATGAAAGGTAGACACCCATAAACCTTTAGACTCTTGTTTTCCCAAGGTTTGCAAAACCCGCTCGCGCATTTCTTTAGCCGCTTTATTGGTAAAGGTAACCGCCGCAATATTACGCGCTTGATACTCACATTTCTGTACTAAGTAAGCAATTTTGTTGGTGATAACTCGCGTTTTACCCGAGCCTGCGCCGGCTAATACTAAGCAAGGACCACTAATGTACTTTACCGCTTCATCTTGTTTAGGATTGAGTTTCATAACGACCAGCTGATTGCAAAAAGACGGGCAATTTTAACGTAATCACTACAATACGCCTAGCCAATAAGGTAATATTAGTTATTATCATTTTAGGCAACAGGCAAGGGACGACTATGATTAACCCAGCAAAACTTGAAGAAATTGCGAAACAGATCACTAATAACATGCCACAAGGTGTAAAAAACCTGGCTGATACACTTGAAGGTAAAACTAAGCAAGTGTTACAAAACAAGCTTGCCGAAATGGACTTTGTAAGCCGTGAAGAGTTTGATATTCAAAGCCAAGTGCTGATCCGCACACGTGAAAAGCTAACTGAATTAGAAGCAAAAGTAGCGATACTTGAACAGCAATTATCGGCAAAAACAGACGCTGAATAATAAATATAACGCCATAGACGAACCTGCTTTATGGCGCTAATCACTCAGTTATTCAAATAGCTCGTCCAGCACATAGTAACCCGTTGCTTGTTGTTGCTCTATGCTTACCCTCAGCAATTTATTAGCTACTTGCTCACCGGTAATGGGTCTATACCGTTTGAGGATACCAAAACGCGTTAGCAGTGGAAGTACCACCTCACCGAACTTTTCTGCAATTCTAAGCTCTGAGCGCTCGCCAACTAATAAAGACGGTTGCAATATACTCAAGCGTGCAAAGCCAAGCTGCTTCACCTGCTGCTCCAGCTCTCCTTTTATTTTTAAATAACGGCTCATACTATGCGCATTTGCGCCACTTGACGATACCAAACAATAATGCGGAACAGCGTTATTGGCCGCCATTTGCGCACAAATAAATTGGTATTCAAAATCAACTTTACGTTGTGCAGCCACACTGCCCGCTTGCTTTAATGTAGTTCCTAAGCAAGAAAAGAACACGTCACCTTTGAACAATTCAACATAATGCGTCAAATTTTCAAAATCAATAACATGGCTAATTAATTTAGGGTGGGAAAAGTCTAATTGGCGGCGCGATAAACTCACTACCTGCGAATAGCTAGAAGATGCTAACAGCTGTTGTAATAACTGGCTGCCAACTAAGCCGGTACTGCCGATTATTAGCGCCGTTTTGGCCATATTAAAGGTGACTGTCCGCAGATTTATTTAGTACATGGTGTACTGCTTTTTTATAGCTTTCACACTCTTCTTCGGCACAACTAACTACCGATTCTAAGTCATGCAAATGACCATTTTCTAAGCCATATACCCAACCATGCACCGTGAGTTCCTGGCCTCTTAACCATGCATCTTGAACAATGCTAGTGCGAGATACGTTACGCACTTGCTCAATCACATTAAGCTCTATTAAACGATCAAGACGTTGCTTTTCTGGCAGAGCATTAAGTTGCTCTAGATGTTTTTCTTTTACATCACCAACGTGGCGCAGCCAGTTATCAATAAAGCCAAAGCGGTCCTCGTTTAGTACCGCTTGCACACCACCACAACCGTAGTGGCCAACAACCATAATATGTTTTACTTTTAATACTTCGACCGCGTACTGCATAACCGATAAACAATTATGATCGGTGTGAACGACTACGTTGGCAACATTACGGTGCACAAATAATTCACCCGGTAATAAATCAACAATTTGATTCGCTGGCACCCGTGAGTCGGAGCAACCAATCCATAAGTATTCTGGGTTTTGTTGCATCGATAAAATTTTAAAAAATTCAGGGTTCGCTTCGCTCGTTCTAGATGCCCAGCGTTTATTATTTTCTAGTAAGTTATTTAAATTTTTCATTACATCTCTTTTAGGTCGAGGGCGTTTTTAAACTGGCTAAAATTAAAATATTACGGGGTGTTAATTGCTTCTCACAAAATGTATTAACACTGACGTCGTAGCCTTGCTGCTGCAAATATAAAGCACGATCGAGCACAAGCCAAACTTCTATTGCTCTTCTAAACACATGTCGAACCAGTTCAACTCGCTCTGTTACTTTTTTTCGCGCCTGCCCAATCAATAAAAACTTATTGTAATCAATACCTTTTGGCAGTTTTAAGGCTTTTTTGTCTGCCGCCCAGTTACAAAATGCTGCAAACGAATCTGAAAATATCGCTTTATTCACTGAAGGGACGCTGACATACCCTAACTCACCAGTAAGTGACTTTCTTAAAGCATCAAATCCGAGTCGCCACTCCACTTCTGTTTTTCGCACTTTGCCTACTCGCGAAGGAGCTGTAACAGTTTCTTGCAGGGCGAGCTTTAAATCTCTGTGAGTTAAGTTTAATCGACTTTGCTGAGCATGCTCGCTCATCGCTTGGTAATTATTATCAGTAAATAAATGATAGCAACAAGGTGAAAAGCTAATTTGTGGTACTTTTGCTGCACTGGCTTGATGCATAAAAGTTTGGTGTAACGCACCGCAGGCATGCAAAGCGACGGCATGAGTGTGTGGGCTAAAAAAATCCTGAATGCTATCCTTAAGTACATCGGCTTGGCTAAATTGTATTGCCAGTCCCTGCTGCTGTGCACTTTTTTTCCCTTGTTCACACAAATGAGATTGTAGCTCAACGCTGTGTACACTCTGCGCACCATTAAAAGCTAACATTCGCCCTAAATGGCCTTTACCTGCACACCACTCTAATACAGGCTGATTACTAGTGGGCAATGCGCCAACAAAATCTTGTAGCTGAGTAAACTTTCGACCTTTAATACCATTACTGATCCAAAATGGGTACTCCTTCCGAGTGTTGGTAATGGCAGGTAATGACACTAATCGGCTAAGTTGCTCAACAGCGGGAATATAGGATGAAAAAAACTGATAGAGCTGCTCTTGATCAGAGTCTAATTCAGCAACCGCCTGATCGGATAAAGCGCTCAAAGGAGCATGTAATTCAGGCCAAGGTAAAGCGTCAAAATCAAATGCAGTACACTGCCAATACAAGCGAGTATTCATTAGCAAAGAGTTGAGGGCAGAAAATTGCTCAGTTAAGGTCATAACAGCTTAGGATATAAAAAAGACGCTTAATTATACCAGCACAATAGCACCTGATTAAGCAGTTATTTTTTTAACCTCGCAGAGCAAGGGAATGGAGTAAGTAATCCACTAGCGCGATTTAAACATTAAACGTAAATACAGAGGGATAGAAATAATGCTTATTATAATAGCCGCAATTAGCATCCAAGAAAGCTGCAGTGTTTCTTGCTTTTTATATTTATAAATAAAATCAGCTTTTACTTCATCAAACTTTGTTTGATCAATCTCATATAAGTCAGCAATTAAACGCCATTTAGCCATCGACATATTACCCACAGTAGTACTCGGTGGAGCAATATAGTCTTTAAGTACCTCAGCCTCATATGCCAGTTGATGAAAACTGCGTTCAGGCGCATAAAACTGTTGGGTTATGGCAATGGCTTCATCCATATTCATTACCGCGTAGCGCCACCCTTTTAAACTTGCTTGATAAAACTTTTCTACCGTATCGGGGTGATACTTAACCATACTATCGCTGGTAAATAAAATATCCGCGTATACATCCATGCCATAACGTTGTGGACATATAAGTCGATGAGCAACCCCTTGCTGGTCCATATGATAAGGTAAGTCGGTAACATACACTTCTATGGCATCTAGTTTATTTTCCATCCATGCTTGTTGTAATTCATCGCCTTTGTAAACAGCCAGTTTTTCGGTATCAATACCACTGCGCTTAAGCATAGTTAGTAACTCAGAATTACTCTCTTTGCTGACTTCACTTACACGCTTGTTAATAAAATCACGGGCATGAAAAATATCTGAAGTTTCTTTTACCATCCAACAGTAAGGAGAAAACTGTAATATGGCAGCCATGGCAACAAAGGGTTCACCGGCAATACGTCGCTCTAATATACCTGAATGCGCTACACCAAATTGCGCCTCTCCTCGCTCTACCGCACCAAAACTGTTTGGCCTTTTTGGATCTGCTGGAACTATATTGACGTCTAAACCGACCTCATTATAAAAGCCTTTTTGTTTGGCCATATAATAGCCAGCAAATTGAAATTGGTGTGTCCACTTTAGCTGTAGCGTCACTGATTCCTGCGCCATTAAGTGGCTACAAAAAAAGCAGGTGCTAATTATTATTCCTTTAAGTAGCAAAGAAGACTTCCATAAACATGATAATTAATTATAACTATATGTAAAACAGCTAATAAAGCAAGCATCGGGATAAGATGCTTGCTTAGGATAGAGTTAGGCTAGAGCGATTTTTTCAAGCTTTTCTGCTTGAGGTTGGGTAGTTAAAAACTGAGTAAAACAAGGGTTGTGAGTTTCATCTTGAACACTGTAACCGAGCCGATTTAAGTGCTCATTAAACATCTCATACTGGCTTGGTTCAATAGCAAAGCCTGCTAATACATTCCCCATTGACCCGCCATGATTGCGGTAGTGAAATAAAGTGATATTCCAGTTACTACCCAGCGTATCTAAAAAGCGCGCCAATGCGCCTGGGTACTCTGGAAACTCAAACCTTAGTAAGCGTTCATGTAACTGCTCTGGCGCTTTACCGCCAACCATATAGCGTACATGCAGCTTTGCTAATTCGTTATCTGACAAATCGCAAAAGGTATATTTGTTATCTGTTAGACTTTGTTTAAGCTCTTCAAGTTCTGCTAACCCTTGGCGCAGTGCAATACCAACAAAAATTTGCGCCTCGCCAGGCCCCGCATAACGATAGTTAAACTCGGTAATAGCACGCCCACCTAAAGATGCACAAAACTGTTTAAAACTACCGCGCTTTTCATCAATGGTCACTGCCAATAAAGCTTCGTTTTTCTCACCCAGCGCAGTGCGCTCAGCCACATAACGTAAGCGGTCAAAGTTTAAATTAGCACCAGACAAAATAGCGGCTAAATTTAACCCCTTTAAACCCGACTGCTGAGACCATTTTTTAAGCCCTGCAGTTGCAAGCGCTCCTGAAGGCTCAGCTATAGCACGGGTTGATACAAAAATATCTTGCATGGCTGCACATATTTCATCGTCTGATACGGTAACTACTTCATCACAAAACTTTTGTGCCAGTCTGAATGTTTCGCTACCAATTATTTTAACGGCAACACCATCGGCAAAACTGCCAACGCGATCGAGCTCTACCGGCTCGCCTGCTGCTAAAGCAGCTTTTAAGCAGGCGCTTTCATTCGCCTCAACCCCTATCACTTTGATATCGGGGCGCAGCGACTTAATATATACCGCCATACCTGCCAGCAAGCCGCCGCCGCCAACAGGAATAAATACCACATCTAAATCGTTGAGCTGTTGCATTAATTCACGGGCAACCGTACCTTGACCAACAATCACATCAGGGTCATCAAATGGCGGTACAAATACGCCGTTTCGCTGCTCAGTTAATTCCAGCGCATACGCTTTTGCGGCATCAAATTGATGGCCATGCAATACGACTTCACCACCCAATGCCCTTACCGCATTAACCTTTATCTCAGGTGTGGTCACGGGCATCACAATGGTGGCTTTGTGCCCTAAGTGTGAGGCACTTAGTGCCACACCCTGGGCATGGTTACCTGCGGATGCGGTGATCACAACCGAGCCTTTAGGCAGCTTATTTAATTTATTAAAAGCACCGCGTAATTTAAACGAGTACACGGGTTGCTGGTCTTCACGTTTTAACCAAACATGATTACCTAATCGTGCACTCAATTCGGCCATTTCACTTACCTCAGTCACCTTGGCTAAAGGCTCCATATTGGCTTGGATAATCGCGCGAAAATAATCGAGTTCTTGAGAAACCATACCTAGCTAAGCTCCTCCAGTTTGGCTAAATCGCGAACTGCACCTTTATCTGCGCTGGTTGCAAGTAGCGCATACGCTTTAAGCGCAGATGATACATAACGATCACGATTAAGCGGTTTATACGCTTGTTTACCACGAGCCAGTTGTTTTTGCTTGCGAGCTTCAAGCTCTTCACCGCTTAACGCCAGCGTTATTTCTCGAGTGGCAATATCGATGATAATTTTATCGCCGTTTTCAACATAAGCAATTGCGCCACCGCTGGCAGCTTCCGGCGATACGTGGCCAATCGATAGACCCGACGTGCCACCTGAAAAACGCCCATCAGTAATTAATGCACATTGCTCTGCCAAACCTTTTGATTTTAAATAGCTAGTTGGGTATAGCATTTCTTGCATACCAGGGCCGCCTTTAGGCCCTTCATAGCGAATAACAACCACGTCGCCGGCTTTTACTTCGCCATTTAAAATCCCTTCTACAGAGTCATCTTGTGATTCGTATACCACAGCAGTACCTTCAAAATGCAGCATTTCATCAACAACACCCGCACTTTTAACGATACAGCCATCTATTGCTAAATTACCTGAAAGCACGGCAAGGCCACCATCTTGACGAAATGCATGTTCGACACTGCGAATACAACCGTTTTCACGATCGTTATCACCCTCATCCCAACGACAATCTTGGCTCATTGCTTTGGTGGTACGAATACCTGCAGGGCCAGCACGATAAAACTTTTGCGCAGCTTCGTTATTCGGATCGGTTGCATCCCACTTTTTAACCAGTTCACCCATTGTCATACCAGCAACATGGTTAACCGATAAATCAACTAACCCAGCCTTTCCAAGCTCGCGAACTATCGCCATCATGCCACCAGCACGGTGTACGTCTTCAATGTGGTATTGCGCTGTAGCTGGAGCAACTTTACATAAAAACGGGGTTTTACGTGAAAGTTCATCAATGTGTGACATATCAAAATCAACGCCGGCTTCTTGTGCCGCTGCGAGTAAATGCAATACCGTATTTGATGAACCGCCCATAGCAATATCAACCACCATAGAGTTCATAAATGCGGTTTTATTAGCGATAGCACGAGGCAGTACGTCTTGGTTATCTTTTTGATAGTACTCACGGCATAAATCAACGATACGTGCACCCGCTTCAACATATAGTTGTTTGCGGTCTTTATGGGTCGCAAGCGTGGTCCCGTTACCAGGCAGCGCAAGGCCAATTGCTTCTAATAAACAGTTCATAGAATTGGCGGTAAACATCCCTGAACACGACCCACAGGTAGGGCATGCAGATCGCTCAACTTGCTCAGAGTCGGCATCACTTACCGATTCATCAGCGCCTTTAACCATAGCATCAACCAAATCGAGTTTAATATCGATATTCGCTAATTTGGTTTTACCTGCTTCCATTGGGCCGCCCGATACAAAAATAACGGGTATATTTAAACGCAGCGCCGCTAACATCATTCCAGGGGTGATTTTGTCGCAGTTAGAAATACAAATCATCGCATCGGCACAATGGCCGTTCACCATATACTCTACTGAGTCGGCAATTAAATCGCGCGATGGCAGTGAATAAAGCATACCGCCGTGACCCATGGCAATACCGTCATCGATAGCAATGGTATTAAATTCTTTTGGTACACCACCGGCCTGAGTAATAGTTTCAGCCATCAATTCACTAAGCTGATTAAGATGTACGTGCCCCGGTACAAATTGCGTAAATGAGTTCACAACAGCAATAATTGGCTTACCAAAGTCGGTATCAGTCATGCCAGTTGCACGCCATAATGCTCTTGCGCCTGCGCGTTTACGCCCTTCAGTGGTGGTTGCACTTCTTAATTTAGCCATAGTTACCTCAGTGTTTGCCGCAATTAATGCGGGCATTCCTCATTCTAAAAATTGATGAATAACCAAAGAATCGGTTATTCGTAAAATTCGTTAAATTTATTTTATACAGCCTGTTGCTGTAAGCTTTGTAGCGTCACATGTTTCACATCAACCAATTTATTTAACTGGCTAGTAAGCAAGTAAATTGGTTTATCACTATCAACCGTCATTGCCATATTATATTGACCATCGTCCATATTGAGCTGTAAGTGAGTCAAGTCAAAACCACGATGACGCACCACACGTAAAAAGCGCTCGATTGCGACACTTTGACTTTTTAAGGCAATAGTTAAGTTGTGTTTCATTGTGCTTTCTCCGTCATCATTTCATCGTTGGCAGCTCCAGGCGGAACAAGTGGCCATACGTTTTCTTTATCATCGATACAAGCATGAACAATATAGGGTCCATCGCTATTTAATAAGGCAGTGATTGCATCATCCACTTGGTTGGCATGGGTAATAGTTTGCCCAGGAATGCCAAACACAGCAGCAAGTTGTACAAAGTCAGGGTTGTCTGATAGGTTAGTTTCGCTGTAACGCCCTTCAAAAAATAGTTCTTGCCATTGGCGCACCATACCTAAGCGCTGGTTATCAAGTATCAGTATTTTTACTGGTAAATTATTACGGCGAATAGTGGCAAGCTCTTGAATGTTCATCATGATTGAACCATCACCTGAAACGGTGATCACAAAGTCATCTTTACGCGCGATTTGTGCACCTATGGCGGCAGGTAAACCAAACCCCATAGTGCCTGCACCACCACTGCTCAAATGGTTGCAAGGGTGGCTAAACTTCATGTGCTGAGCTACCCACATTTGATGCTGGCCTACATCACAACACACCACACTAGTGCTTGGCATACGCTGGCTAAGTTGATTAAGTAAGTAAGGGGCAAATACTTTTTCACCAGGGTAGTCGTAGCGCCACGCGTGTTTAACCTTCATTTGTTTACTATGATCGCACCACGCTTTTGGTGTAACCACGCACTCAAGTGCAGGAAGTGACGTTTTTAAATCAGCAATTAATGACGCTTTTGCGGGTTTACGTTTTCCGATCTCGGCTGCATCTATGTCTAAATGAATTACGTTTGCTTTTGCAGCAAACTTAGCTAAATTGCCCGTTACACGGTCATCAAAGCGTGCGCCAATACACACTAAGACATCACATTCTTGCACCGCTAAATTAGCCGCTTGACCGCCATGCATACCTAGCATGCCTAAATCATATTCGTAATCAGGTAATACACTGCCCAATGCTTTAAGGGTTGAAACCGCTGGCATTTGCGTTTTATTTAAAAATTGCATTAACTGCGCTTGCGCATCAGCGGCATGGACCCCGCCCCCAACATAGGCAACAGGCTGCTTGGCTTCACTGAGTAATTGGTTAGCAATAGCGACTTGATTTAGATCTAGTTGAGGCAAATATTCATCTACCGCTAACCAAGGTTTAAAAGGTACTTGCGCCATTTGAATGTCTTTGGGGATATCAACCAAAACAGGGCCAGGTCGACCGCTTTGTGCTAAATGCATCGCCTCTTGTAATATTTCGGCTAAATCTTCTGCTCGCTCAACCATATAACTGTGTTTTGTACATGAAAGCGACATACCCAACACGTCTATTTCTTGAAAGGCGTCAGAACCAATAGCTGCGGTTGGTACTTGCCCGGTGATGGCAAGTAAAGGCACTGAGTCCATCATGGCATCAGCCAATGCGGTAATTAAGTTAGTAGCACCCGGGCCTGATGTTGCTAAACATACACCTAAGCGGCCAGTACTGCGTGCATAACCTACAGCTGCAAACCCTGCGCCTTGTTCATGGCGAGTGAGGTAATGTTTTACAGGCGCACCATACAAGGCATCGTAGATGGGCATAATAGCACCACCTGGGTAGCCAAATACTTCATCTACGCCGTGCTTGGCGAGTAAATCAATTGTTAGTTCTGCGCCTGTCATTAGTAAATCCTCATTCCTGTGTGACAACCCGTTAAAATTTAATCTTAAAACTAAAAAGCCCCCCGGACGGTTAAGTGCGGAGGGCTTTTCAATGCTTAGTTTTTTAAAGCACTACGAAGCCCTCGCGGGAATAATCACCACGATAATAATCAGGACTAGGTTAAGTGCATTGTTAAGCATAAAATTTAATACCATTTAATTTCTGTAATTACGAAACTCTTGTTTCGCTGTCTTTTTATATTAGTACCGCGCTCAGGGCACTAAGTCAACATCAAATTCAATCCAAAATAATTATAAAAACACGCCGGCCTAGGTTTTAAAATTCAAACAACCTAAAAAAAGTGAATTTTTTATCCCTTCATTTCAACTCAGGAAATTCACTATTCTTATAACGGTGAATTATGGTTTGATTAATTTTTAGCAAACCGCTGTATTTTATAGCTCATAAAATAAAATAAATTGACTTCTTAAGCGTTTCTTAAGTGTGACGTCCTAGCATAACAACGTTCACTAAAAAGAGATGTGTTATGAATTCAATTTTCAAACTCAGTAAGCAATCGCAAGCAAACACCAAAAAGCGCTTTTACTTTAACTGCAGCGCTAATGCATTTGTTATTTTAATGGCATGCTATTACGGCTTAATCATTAATATTCCATTTATGCATGGTGCGTTTAGCGCTATTACTTCGCTGCACACATTTTCGTGGTTATTTCTATTTTCTGTACCGCTACTACTTGTGTGTTTATTAGTTATATTTTTTTCTTTGGTGTCTGTTCGAGGGCTATTAAAACCCATCAACTACTTACTACTCGTGCTCTCAAGTGCCGCACTTTACGGCTCATTAAACTATGGAGTGGTATTTGATTACTCAATGATACAAAACGCAGCAGAGACGGACTCTAGTGAAGCGTTAAGCTATTTAAACTTGCAACTTGTTGGCTTTTTACTGCTTTTTGGCGCATTACCTGCCTTTGTTTTGAGTCGTATAAACGTAAACTGTGCCCGCCCACACAAAGAAATACTCAGTCGTATTAAACTGTTACTAGCATGCGGTGCTTTGATTGCTTTAGTGGTAGTAAACTTTTACGCCGATTATGCGGCAACAGGTCGAAATAACCGTATATTGAAAAAAGAAATCATTCCATTTCAATACCTTTCTAGTGGCTATAAGTATGCACGTGACCAGTTGCTTTACAGCGATATTAAATTTAAAAATATTGATACCACACCAACTTTAGCATCGCCAAGTACAACACGAGTTACTGTCATAGTAGTAGGTGAAACCGCACGAGCTGAAAATTTTTCCTACCAAGGCTATGAGCGCAATACCAACCAATACACACAAAAACATAATGTCACTTATTTCGATAATGTATCGTCGTGTGGCACGGCCACAGCAGTGTCAGTACCGTGTATGTTTTCACTGCAAACTCATGCCAATTTTTCTCGTTTAGACAGTGATAATCAGCAAAACGTGATTGATTTGATACAGCAAGCAGGCGCAGATGTCTTGTGGGTTGATAATAACAGTGGCTGTAAAAACGTCTGCTCGCGCGTACCTACCACTAATATTGATACCAAAGCATCCGAACTATGTGATGGTAAATACTGTTTTGATGAAGCGTTGCTAGCCCCATTAAAGCACAAGCTTGCTAACTTGAGTCAGGCTAATACGCTTATAGTGCTGCATATGATGGGTTCACATGGCCCCACTTACTTTAAGCGCTACCCTAAAAAATTTAAACAGTTTAGCCCAACCTGTGACCGCAGCGATATTCAGAACTGTAGCGCAGAAGAACTGGTTAACACCTACGATAATACAATTGCTTATAGTGATTTTATCAACGCTCAAGTTATTGAACAGTTAAAGGCACTACCAGCCAATATTGATAAGCAATTACTGTATGTGTCGGACCATGGCGAGTCGCTCGGTGAAAATGGTGCGTACTTACATGGCTTTCCCTATGCATTTGCACCAACAACTCAAACCCATGTGCCTCTTTACATCTGGGCTGATGAGCATAATCAGCGCATTACAGCCAAGTGTCTCAACAATTTAAATAGCACTTTAGCGCAATCACACGATGCTATTTTTCATACCCTTTTAAACTTAACCGGTGTTGTGAGTAAAACCTACCAAACCTCTGAAGATTTACTCGCGTCATGTCAAACGATTAACCATAGCGAAGCTAAAATATGAATAATAAAACCGTTATAAAACGCCAAGGCCTAATGCGCCTAATTTTTACCTTAAGCCATACATTTAACGGCCTAAAATGGATGAGCCGATTTGAGGCTGCTTTTCAGCAAGAGTTGGTTTTATTTAGTTTGCTAGGCGTATTTGCCTGCTTGCAAGAAATTACTTTAAGTAGCAAGTTAATATTGATTGCCAGCTTATTGTTTGTGTTATTTGCTGAGTTGGTCAATACCGCAGTCGAAGTGGTGGTTGATCGCATCGGTAGCGAATATCATGAACTATCAGGCCTAGCTAAAGACATCGCTTCTGCCAGTGTCTTTATCGCCATGCTCATCACCGTTCTGCTTTGGTGGTCTGTTTTATGGGCTTAATTTGCCAAAGTAAAAAAGCATTAGTGCTGTTGTAGGTCATGGTGGTGTTTTTTCTCAGTCTATGAAGCTTTTCACGAATCGCCTTGAGTTCATAACAAAGTGAACGCGCTTTGACTAATTTTGGCAACATGGCCTACAGCAATAATTGGTATCAATAGCGCTTTTAATCTGGCATTTTTACGTTACCTATATAGTAAACTAAGTTAGTATTTATAAAACAACTTAAACATGGCTAGGATTTTTTATGAAAGTGTCATTGCGTATCAGTCATTTATTGATAACGTTCGTTTTTTTAGCATTTAGTGTCAATGGCTATGCAGCTCCTGCTCTATTCAAAATAGAAAAACAAGGCGCTAGTTCGTATTTATTTGGCACCGTGCATGTAGGTGATGCCAGCATGAAAGGGCTACCACAAAAAGTGACTCACGCACTGGATAACAGCAAGCAAGTGGTTGTTGAAGTGGATATTAGTAAGCTATCACCTTTACAAATGCAGCAACGCTCTATGCCGTATATGCTGCTTAATAACGGGCGCACACTACAGAGTGAGCTGTCGACAGAAAATTATCAACTCCTGAAAGACTACTTTGCTAAAAAGTCGATTGATATTGCCATGTTCAACAGCTTTAAACCTTGGGCTGTGATGTTAACCATGATGCAAATTGAGTTTCAAAACGCAGGATATTCAGATAAAAATGGCATTGATAAGCAAATATTAGATTATGCCCAACAGCATAATATTAAAATTGCAGAGCTTGAAACCATAGAGCAGCAACTACAAATGTTTAATGGGTTAGAGTCATTAAGCAACGCTATGATGGCAGAAACCTTTGAACAACTCAGTGATATTAATACCTACTTTATTTCTCTAGTAAATGCATGGAAACAGGGCGATATGAAAACCCTAACCAGCTACTACCACACAAGTTTTGATAACAGCCAATACGGCCAACAAAGCGAACAAGTGATGCTAATTGAGCGTAATAATAATTGGGTCACTCAGCTCACCCCAAAACTTGAACAAGGCAATATTTTTATAGCGGTAGGTGCTCTGCATTTAGTTGAGCAACATGGCTTAATTAAACAACTGCGTGACCAAGGATTCACGGTGACTCAGTTATAAACAAGCTTATATAATCGACTCACTATGAGCTGTATGCTGTTCATAGTAAGTTGGTTTAAAATCTTCCATTTTTAAGGTGTGTTCAATCCCTTTAATGGTATCTGCTGCATGATGGTTTACATAAATAACGGTACTCGTTTTTGCAGCACACACCTTTTCTATCAGCAGTAAAACGCGTTGACGATTTGCCTCGTCAAGCCCTAAACATGGCTCATCCAAAATAACTAATGCGGGGTGTTTAACCATTGCGCGTACAATCAGTAATAAGCGCTGATCGCCATACGATAGTTGAGTAAAAGCGCAATTTGCTTTATCGCTTAGGCCAATTAATGCCAGCCACTGTTTCGCTAACCGCATTTGTAACTCGCTGGCTTGTTGATATAAACCAATACTATCGAAAAACCCAGAGATAACAGTATTGAGCGCCGAAATACTCACTCTATACTGTAAATGCAAGGTATTAGAGATATAACCAATATGCTGTTTTATATCCCAAATACTCTCTCCTGTGCCACGCTTAAAACCAAACACCTCAATCTCATTGTTATAACACTGAGGGTTATCACCGGTGATTAAATTTAATAAACAGGTTTTTCCTGAGCCATTCTTACCGGTAAGTTGCCAGTGTTGGTGTTGCTTAA
Organism: Pseudoalteromonas sp. P1-16-1b; assembly: GCF_001401785.1. GTDB lineage: Bacteria > Pseudomonadota > Gammaproteobacteria > Enterobacterales > Alteromonadaceae > Pseudoalteromonas > Pseudoalteromonas undina. The sequence goes on from NZ_LKGQ01000006.1 coordinate 144,524, forward strand.
TTGTCCAGTTTAAGTTCTCAAAGATAGTCTGTTCACCATAACGTACATGCGCATCAGTAAGCTTAACGAGTGGCGTGTTTACATTTGAAATAAAAGCGGGTTCGGGTGAATCTGGAATAGTTATAGGTGTATGTTCTAAATGCAGTAACTTAAACAAATCGGCTCGTTCTGCTGCGCACGGTTTTGCTAAGCTATGTTGTAAAAGACCCTTGCTCACATAAGCAAAGTGATCAACAAACGCAGGAGTTTCATCAACACGGTTTAGTACAAACACAAAGCAAGTGTGCGTACTCAGTTGCTTTAATAGGCGGTTTAACTGCCCAGCCGATTTAGTGTCTAAGCCATCAAATGGTTCATCAAGCACAACTAAATCACTGTTAGCAGACAGTGCTTTAATCAATAATAATTTACGTGTTTCACCGGTCGATAAATCAGTAAAGTTACGATTAAGTAAGGCATCAAAATTAAGAGCCGTAATTAGCTGTTGGCATAAATCGTTATTTATTTCAGGCGCAGAAAAGAGTATATCGGTTACTTTTTGTGGTTTATCACTTTTGCGATTAGCGCTTAATAACTGCTTTTGTAAATCACTTGAAACCAACTGTAGATTATTAAAAGTACTGTGGCGTTGCCCACTTTGTTGCTTGGCTTCACCAATAAGCGTAGCCCCAAGCGCAGATTTACCGGCGCCATTGCCGCCAAGCAATACCCAGTGCTCCCCCTGTTTTACTTGCCAAGTTAAATCCTTAATATAATAGCGATTACTGCCACCGGTGGATAAATAACCATTAAATTGCTGAAGTAAAATTGAGCGCACACTAGATCCCAAAATAAGGCTTAAAAATTCAAATTAACGTACAAAATAACAATTAGGCAAGTGAGATTTAATCAACCTCTGTTAGAAGAGCATCGTTTAGTGCCGCTATTATACTTTGCTGATCTATAGGTTTATGAATATGACTTATTGCTCCACAAGCTTTAGCGCGAGCTATATCACTATCAGAAGTGTTTGCGGTAACCACAATAATGGGTCGTGTTTTGTCTTTTTCATGCAGCAGCTTTGTGGCTTCAAAGCCATCCATAACCGGCATATTTAAATCCATAAATATAACATCATAGCTATTTTCAGCCGCCATTTCACAAGCGACTTTGCCATTTTCAGCCGATTCAACCTGTATGTTCAAAGAACTTAATAACTTTGTTAGTACCAACATGTTGAGCGGGTTATCTTCAACCACTAAACACTTAAGATCATCAGGCAAGCGCGTTGGCATAGTTTCGCTTGTGTCCATCTCTAATGGTAGGCTTAAAAATACAATGGCGCCTTGTGGATGATTATTCTCAAAACGAATGTCGCCATTAAGCGCATTAACAATATATTGCACGCGGGTAAGCCCTGTTCTGAGGCCTTGAAAATGGTTACTTTGTTGATTGTTATCTAATTCGAGCTGACCAACCGGGTGGCTAAAGCCACAACCACTGTCTTTTATGCTTAACTCTAACCGATGGTTATTGAGCGTAGCAATGACAGTGACCTCTCCTTGCTCAGTAAACTTTAATGCGTTATTAAGTAGTTCAGAAACAATTTGTTGTAGGCGTGCGTGATCTATAATCACCGCGCAATCTAAGCTCGGCGCTAACTCGGTAATTAACTTTAACCCTTTCTCAGTACAGCCATATTGATACACCGCCAGTATTTTGTTTAAAGTTGTTAGTAGGTTGTCTGAGGTTGGCTTTAACGACCAGCGATTTAAACTAAGCGCCTGTAAATCTTGAAGTTCACCTAGCATTGCTAGCAACCGAGTTGAACAGTACTGAGCTTGACGCTTAATTTGTTGTTGCGAGCTGGGAATGGTTAATTCATTTATAGAACTAATTAATCCCTGTAACGGGGTTCTAAACTCATGACTGGCGCGTGCGATAAAATGCTCTTTATTCTGACTGACTTGCTCGGCAAATTCTTTTTGTTGTTGATACTCAAGCAGAGTCTGCAAAACTTGCCTTTCCATTGGCATAAACACAAATCTTAACTCTAGAAGCAATAACGCTAGAGTCAAAAACCAACACAACAGCTCAATATTGGCTACCCAATTAACCTTTGTCACCGCTTGCTGCTCAAATAAGCTCACCGCGGTGTCTAATTTTTTTAATAATGCTTCAATCTCGCCCACAGAAAACATCACGGGATTCGCTTGTTCTTGTTGGGTCAGTAATTTTTTTGCTTGCTTTATAAAACTAGATACCTCGGCATCTAGGTTACCTGGGGCGGCATAATATAAATCAACTAAAGCAGCATTTAAATAAATCGCCTCACCTTGCTTATTTTTAGTGAGTAAAAAAGTATGTCCTTGCTCGAATAGCCCAAGTGAGTGGGCTAACGATTTCAGGTGCTGTTCTTTTTTAGCTGTTTGATTAATTAGCGCATTACTATGCCACGCTATTTTTTGTGACAGCATACGTTGCTTACCTGCTATATTGATAATTTTCGCATCGTATTTTTGCACAGAAAAGACGTATTGCATGAGTAGTGCGGATACGCTGATCAGCAAGGCAATAGCAATTAATGCCCACCGATAACGCGTGCGAATACTCTTTACAATATTAAACATAAACCAAGCTGCTTTTTATTTTCACTTTAGTCTAACTGTAGCAAGTTAATCAGTTAATTCACTAATTATTAGATATAAAAAAGCCCAACTAAAAAGCTGGGCTACTTACAATATCATTAACGATTTTCTAAGCGGTTATAATCAAACATACCAAATTCAACCCCTCGATACTGGCGGGCAACGTGATGTAATATATCGCTGTATTGCCAAAACTGAGGGTGCGTTCGACGAATCGCAAACTTAGACTTTAAAGCCCGATAATCCGCCTCTACTTGCATAAGCGGTAGCTGCTCTGCAAATGCAGCAACTTGTTGCGGGTTATTTAAATACCAAATTGCTGATGGGTAATCACCAATAAAACCTGGCACAATTGTCACGGTATCTTCTTCATAAGCACGCTGGCCGTCTTCGTTTAATAAGCTCGAAATATTATAATGCGCGTTATGATGAATAATCGTATAAGCCTTGTGCTCATCTTGCTCTTTTACTAACACATACGATAGCTGCGGGAGTAAGTTAATTGCTTTAGCGGGCATGGTGTTAATTGCACTTAATGGTGCGGGTACTTTTTTATAGTCATAACGAGGACTTAATACCGGCTCAAGCGTTTGTTTAATTAATCCATATAACTCTGATTGTGGCTTATCAGTTTGGTAACTAATACCGCTGGGTTGACTAAACTCACGGTTATTTTCGAAAAAGGTCGATAGACTTGGCGGTGATTTACGATACCAGCTTTGCTTAATAGCTTCGCGTTGTGACTCTGGTAATAACGCAAGAAAGTTTTGCTCACCTTCCAAGCGTAAAAAATCCATATATAAACGTGTTATCAATTGATGGCCAATATTGCCATACACATCAAAGCCTGCCACTAGTAAGTAGTGAATACGCTCAAACAATGCATAATCAAGTACCCACATCGTTTTAGGTTGCTGGCCAACAAGCCCTTTTACAACTGTTGCACTATCGAAATGGCGAAAAATTGTCAGCGCCGCATTTTGGTTATGCCCTTCCCCTTTCCACAGTAAATCAGTAGTTAAGTGCTCGCCATTTTTGAACATTTTATTAGCTAGCTCTACCTTGGCTTTTAAATAGCGTTTTTCGCGAACTGAGTATTTTACCCAGTTAGAAATAGGTAACGCATTACTCTCCTCGGCTGCTGGTAACTCTAATGCGTCTTCATGTTGCATTAGCATTTTACCAACCTCTGGAGTCGCCACTTTTTCAGGATCGGCAAATGCCACCCAAAAATGGTCATTAATCACGTTCAGTGCTATTTGACCACGGCAAACAGGTCCTTTAATGAAGCCCATAATAATTAACTCAGCTTCATCGAGCATAAATTGATACTTAGCATCAATAGGCAGTGCTTCAAAAGTTTTAAATGGGTTTGATGCAAGTGCTGGCTCATAGCTTGGTAAGCTAGATACAGTGTATTTTGGTGCGATGAACTGCTGATATAAGCGCGTTAACTTCTCATCCGTTAACTTAAGTGGCAAATGCGTTTTTGACAAAATAGTAGAGCGGTCGTGAAGCAGTCGATAATAAACACGCTCAACATTTGGGTTATCATAAGGGCGACGAGCGCTAATTAACTTAATATCTTCCCCAGGAGGAGTGCTTGAACGCACCAACTTAAAAAAGTTTGGTGATTGCGCATCACTAAAATAGATGTGCGCTAAAAACCAATGTTCATAAATATAACGCGCTGATAACTGATACTTCAAACCATCTTGATTTAAAAATGCTTCCCAGTTTTTTACCTTTGCAAGCTCAGCAGCTGATGGCGGCTTGATATGCGCCATTTTCCCACCTTTTTTAATCCAATTTTGTAGATGCTGAAATTCAGCAGCCGACACCCCTGGTAAGCCATAAGGCATACCCGCATGCGGTTGCTCATCCGCTAATTGGTCAAACTCACCCATGGTCGCACAACTTTGGTTGCGACTAAGCGAAAAATCAAAGCGTTCATCTAATACTTCATCTTCTGGCAAAGGTGAACTTTGCTTTAATACCAGCGTGTTAAATAACACACTACCGGCTAAATTGGCTTCTTCATTTTGTGCTCGCTCGTTTAATACCGGGCTAAACTCTTTTTCACGCCATTGCTCAGTGGTGGTTGCATCAAATAATAATCGGCTCGGCGTTGAGGCTAACAACCGAGTACCGTCGTACACCAGCTCTTTACTTAGCCCTCTATCTATTCCCTCAGGAGACGACAACTTCAACTGGCAAGGCGCATCATAACAACCATGGCAAACCACGCAGCGAGTATCTATTACAGGCTTTACATGTTGAAGAAATTCGGCGCCATCACCACTATTAGCGTCAACAATACGCGCTTGTGTTTTTTCGGGACCAAACAGTTCGTTATAATGAGCATTTCCTAGGTAGGCACAGCCACTTAAAATAATCAGTACAAATGTACTTATAATGATCTTTTTCATTACTCTGCCTCATCGCCCAAATCGAACGTGGGCATCATATCAACTTGAGGTGATACGAATGTCAGCTCATCAACTGTAGTCACTACAGCGCTTAATAGAGGGCCTTGGGTGAGCGTTAGTTGAGCGTCATGTTCGCTTTGCACTACACTTGAAAAGCTTGAATTGATGACATTCAATTCATAGTCCGTAATGCTTATGCCAATACTACTGTCAGCACTGGGATTTTGGCATAGCTGAGTCAGTAGCTCATCACTTAAAATAACTGAAATTTCCACGTCAGGCTGCGCTAAGTCACGGGTACTTAGTGTCTCATCTAGAATAAATAAAGGGAGGGTTAAATTGCTATCTTGTTCAAGTTCCATTGGACTCTCTTGCTGACTGGCGGTGTAATTACCGCCATTATAGCAAAAAAGCACATAATTACTGCGACTAAATAACCATACTAAAGCCTAAAATTAATCCTAAGCTTGCTAATTACTAAGCTTTAATATCATCCATTGCCGATTCAATCATAGAAAAAACAGCCCCTTGAGGATCGCAAATAACACTAAAACGCCCTACATCAGGGATATCTGTAGCAGGTACGCACACTTGCCCTCCAAGGATCGCCGCTTTTTTTACATAGCTATCGCAGTTATCCACGGCAAAGTAAATCATCCAATGGGGAGGCACGTCTTCTGGCCACTCATTATTCATTTGTAGCATGCCCGCTACAGGCTTACCTGCAACTAAGAACAAGGTGTAATCCATACCTTCCATAGGCTTTATTTCACTTTGCCAACCTAGTAATTCGCAGTAAAAGTGACGGCTCGCTTCGCTATCACGCGTTGCCATTTCGTGCCAATAAGGCGTGCCGAGCTCACAAGGGCGCTGACATCCTATGTGCTCTTTACCTTGCCATAACGCCACTCTGGCGCCGGTTGGGTCTTTAAGCATTAACATGCGCCCTGCATTCATAACATTGTGAGGGCCTGCTATAATTTGCGCGCCTAGCTTTTGCGCCTTAATTGCACATGTATCAACATCATCTACTGCAATATAGGTAAGCCAGTAGCTAGGTGTGGAATCGTCCACTTGCTCTTTAGGCATTTGGTACATGGCAGCAATATCGTCACCTTGCTTTTGAAGCATTGTGTAATATTCATCTTCGCCAATTGGCTGGTCGTCATTCCCCCATTCAAACAACGAGGTATAAAAAGCTTTTCCATCTTTCCAATTATGAGTACACAGTTCAGCCCAGCAAAATATACCTTGCGGATAATTATTTTTATTATTCATCGCCCATTTCCTGTTGTAAATTTAAGCTATTTTTAGCTTAGGCTAATAGTCTATGAGAGTCGATAGCTATTCAATGAATAGACATGCCTTTACTGAGTTTTAGCGTATAGTCATATTCCCTTCTATGAAAAAACAGCGCTCAAATATTAAACTATAGATATTCAGAGGTTCTTAAACCGCTGGCTTCTACTCGGGGTTGATACTAACTCAGGCTACTTAGCTTACATTAGCACCGAGCAGCTAAAAGCTGATAGCTAATCACTTTTCTTCAAGCATTAAAAAACCCGAGACTAAGCTCGGGTTTTTTTAATGCTTAATGCATTACAACAGTTGATTACTCAACGATAGTTGCAACAACACCAGCACCAACAGTACGGCCACCTTCACGGATAGCGAAACGAAGACCTTCGTCCATCGCGATTGGCGCGATTAGAGTTACTGTCATCTTAACGTTATC